>DASYCL010000363.1:0-10927 GCA_036500245.1 Polyangiaceae bacterium
GCCGAGACCGCGTTCGGATCGTAACTCTCGCTGAGAATCGTCTCGAGCGCGCGTTCGAGCGCAGCCAGCTCGCGAGGCGGAACCAAGATCCCGAGCTCCGGGCTGAGCACTTCGGGAATGCCGCCCACGCGCGTCGCGACCACGCGCCGACCGCTGGCGAGTGCTTCGAGCACGACGTTCGGCATGCCTTCGTTCCAGCTCGGCAAGGCCAGTGCGTCGCAGGCCGCGAGCCAGAGCGGAATGCGATCGTGCGACTGTGCGCCCACGAACGAGATCGTGTCGCTCAGCTCTTGGCCGAGTTTTTTGCAATTTTCGAGCTCCGCGCCGTCTCCGACCACGACCAAGCGCGCGTTCGGCAAGCGCGGCCGCGCGGCGGCGTACGCACGCAGCAAGTCGAACGCGCCTTTCGCCTGGGTCACGTGCCCGACGTAGAGCAAGATCGGACCTTCGAGTGGCAACCCGAGCTCGCGCCGCGCTTCAGTGCGATCGCGCGGCTTGAACTTGTTGCGATCGATGCCGTTCGGCACGAGATCGATGCGCTCGCGCGGGACGCCGAGCGCCTCCGCTGCTGCGCCGAGTGCGCCGCTCACCGCGACGACGCGATCGGCGCGCGGCAACGCCCATTTCAAGCAGCGCCGCGGTCCGGGCAACTTCGCGACCACGTTCATGTCCGAGCCGTGCAGCTTGATCACCGCGGGCACGCCGAGCGTTCGCGCGAGCACCACCGCGGCAAAACCATCCGGATATGCCCAAGAACCGAGCACAACGTCGATCCGACCGGCGTAGCTGAGCGCCGCCAGCGCGAGTGAAGCGGCGTAGAGCGGCCCTGCGACGCCGTAGCCGATCTTCGGTAGAAATACGTAGCGCGGGTGCTTCACGCGCACGCCATCGATCGATTCGCTCTCGGGCACTTCGGCGAGGTTTGCCACGTTCGACCAGCGGCGAAACGCTGCCGCGCCCGGAAACCATGGGATCGTGGCCAGCACTTCGACGTCGCACAAGCGCGAGAGCGCGGCGAACTGCCGACGATTGAACGGCGATGACCAAGGCTCGACTTGGTTCGGGAAAATCTTGGTTACGATCAGGACACGCATCTTCAAGCTACCCGGTCCAAGTCGATGCTGGGCGTGGCGCGACCCGAAGCAAGGACCTGCAAGCTAAGAAGAGTCATGTCGTCCGGGTGGCGATAGCGCGCTCGCACTTCGACATTTTCGAGCAAGAAACCCTGCACACCACCGCTGCCCGCAGGCGCTTCGGCGACCAGCTGACGAAGCATCGGCATTTGCGTCAGATCGGTCTCGACGGTCTCGAGGATCCCGTCCGTCATGAAGACGATCACGTCGTCTTTGCGAATGCGGTAGCGGTTGTCGCGATAGACGCACTCGGCGAACATGCCGAGCGGCGGACCCGAGGCCTCGCCGATCAGGTTCACGCTGCCGTCGGAATTGCGCAAAATGGCCGGAACGTGGCCCGCGTTCGCGATCGTGAGCGTTCCTGCCACGGCGTCGAACTCGTAGACCGCGCCGGTCACGAAGCGATCGCTCGGCATCTCTGCCACGATCCTGCGGTTCAGTTCTTCGAGCAGCCAACTCGGGCGATTGGTCGAGTGCGAGAGATCCTCGAGCCGCGAGAAAACGCTCGGCAAAAGCTTGGCTGCCTCCGAATCGCGACCGCACGCATCGCCGACCACGAGCACGAGGCGCTTCGCATCCCGCTGTTCGAACGCATAGAAGTCACCACCGACGCGCCCGCCCGCGAAGCGACACTCCGCAATGAGCTGAAAAGCGCCGAGCGCGTAGCTCGGGTTTTTCGGCGGCAACGATTGACGCAAGGGATTCGCTGAAAAATGCACGCGCAACGTGCTGCACGCAGCGTGCCACGGGCGTTATCACTCAGCATTCGAAGCGCTCGGCCAAAGTTTTGCGCGCGGGGCGCGGCAGGCTGCCACATGCCTCCATTTCCGCCGCGCATTCGCGACGCGTTGGTAAGCGCACAGTGGCGCGTTCGGTCACGTCGCGAGATTCAACTCCATTCATCACACGCTCTTCTTGCACTGCGCGCACGTCGAACGATCGCGTCATGCATGGCACACGCCTTGCGTTGGCGGGAGCCAAATGAAAATCCGTAGCTTGGTTACGATTGGGAGTCTTTGCTCGCTCGCCCTCGTCGTCGCAGGGTGCGGTTCGTCGGACAATTCGAATGCGAATTCGAGCTCGAACGCCAACGGCGGTACCGCGGGCACGATGGACCCAGCGAGCGGCAGCGCCGGCTCGAGCGGCAGCGGCGCGAACACGGCGGGAACGAGCGGGTTCGCCTGCACGAGTAGCGCGACGCCGGGAGACATGGTCGACGTCCCCGCGGGCACTTTCATGATGGGTTGTGACGCAGCGGTCGACATGCAGTGTCTCGATGACGAAAAACCGCAGCACAGCGTGACGCTCAGCGCATTCAAGATCGACCGCACCGAAGTAACGCAGGATCAGTATGCGGCCTGCGTTACCGCCGGCACTTGCAATGCACCGATGTGTGATTGGGATTGCTCGAAGACCGATTTTCCCGCGAGCTGCATCCTGCAAAGCGACGCGAAGGCCTTTTGCGCTTGGGCAGGGAAGCGCTTGCCGACCGAAGCCGAGTGGGAAATGGCCGCGCGCGGCACGGACGACAACATTTATCCGTGGGGAAACACCGCGCCGGACTGCATGCACGCGAACATGGCGGGCTGCGGCGATGCGCCGCAAGCAGTGGGCAGTTTGACGGCTGGCGCGAGCCCGTATGGCGCGCTCGACATGGCCGGCAACGCGGTCGAAATGGTCTCCGATTGGTACGACGCGAACTATTACGCGAGCTCGCCGATGCAAGATCCGCAAGGGCCCGCCAGCGGCACACGTTACGGTGGTCGAGGCGGCGGCTTCAAGAGCGATGCGACGTTTCAACGCACTTCGAAGCGGGATTGGTACGACTTGACGGACGACGGAGCCGCACTGGGATTCCGTTGTGCCCAGTAGCGGCAGCGTCTCGTCAGCTCGGCACCGGGTGCGAACGCAGCGCATCTCGCAATCTGGCGACGAGATCGGAAGTCGGTCCGCGCGCGAAGACGAACGCGGCGCCGACATACGCAATCGCGCCGACGAGGACTTCGCACAGCAGGCTAACGACTGGACGCACGGGCCCGATTTGCGCGATCGCGGCGCGTGCTCCGAGCACCGCCGCGCTCATCACCAAGCAAGCGACCAGCGCCGGCACCATGCCGCCGAGCGATCGACGCAGCGAGACCTGATCTTTTTGGCGGACGACCCACAGCGACGCGACCGCGTGCAGCCCGAACGCGAGCCCGACCGCGGCGCAGGTCCAAAGCGGGCTCTTCCGCCCAAAGCTGACGATGCCAGCGACCAACAAAAACAACTTCAGCGCTTCGAGCCAGAAGATGTGCCGCGGCAATTGCCGCGCCTGCAAATACGAAGCAACCGTCCAGCCCACTGGGCGCGCGACGGACAGCGCGGAAAGCAAGACCAACATCGGGCCAATCGGACGCCAGCGCGGATCGAAGATCGTGGCCACGAGCGTGGGCGCGACTGCGCCGAGACCGACCGCGAGCGGGAACACGACCAAGGCGAGCAGCCCCATCGAGCGCACCAACGCTGCCGGGCGTCGCTCCACTTCGAGCCGCGCGAACGAGGGCAAAAGCACGTCTCCAATTTGCTCGCCGACTTGAATCGCGGGCACATCCGCCAGGTTGTAGGCGAGGTTGTACATGCCGGTCGGGCCCGGACCGAAGTAATAGGACACGAGCAGATTGTCCCAGCGGCGTACAGCGAAACCGCAGGCGGCCCCGAGTGCCATCGGCACGCCGAAAGCGAGCAGTTCGCGCGTCTCTTTCCAATTGAGTCGCGCAGGCTCGAGCCAATCCCGTCGCGCGACGCTCCAGATCAGCAAGAGCAAGCGCACGGCGGAACGCGCGACGTTGCCCATCACGATCGCGGCCGCGCCCCAACCGAGCGCCGCGAGTGTGACGCTGACCGCGCTGTGCGTCAGATCGCCGACCGAGCGCGTCATGCTCACTTTGGCGAAACGCAAGTCCCGCACGAGCACGCGTTCAGGCACGAACGCGGCGCGATCGAACAAGGCGCTCAGCGCGAGTCCGGGGAGAAATCGAGCCATTTTCGGCGCATCCAGCAGAGGGCCGAGCGCGCCGCCGAACAGCAAGAGCGAGAGCAGCGCGAGCGCGCCGAGCACGAAGTGGTACGTCGTCGCGTGGAACGCGACGCTGCGCGGCGCGTCCGGTTTCGCTACGAGGTATTGGCCGAAGCCGACGGTCGAGAATTGGTTGGCGCTCATCACCAGCACGGCGGCGACCGTGACCTCGCCGTATTCGGCGGGAGCAATGAAGCGCGTGACCACGAGCGTGCCGATCAAGCCGACTGCGCGCGAGCCCATGCCGGTGGCGATGGTCCAGAGCGCGCCGCGAACGGTGTCTCGAACGAGCGCCACGGATCAGGGAACCTGCAACGAATCACCGGGCAGGAGCACCAGGTTTTCTTCGGGATCTCGCCCAGACAAGATGTCGTCGTAGCTGATCGGGATGCGGCGTTCGCCGCGACCGCCCGCGACGCGCACGAGCACCATGCGATCCGTCGATGCGTAGCGATTGGGGCCGCCCGCGAGCGCTATGGCTTGCGCCACGTTCACGTACTGGCGCGAGGTGTAGAGCCCAGGCCGTTCCACGTTCCCGGCCAC
The DNA here is from genome assembly GCA_036500245.1 of Polyangiaceae bacterium. Taxonomy (GTDB): domain Bacteria; phylum Myxococcota_A; class Polyangia; order Polyangiales; family Polyangiaceae; genus PMG-095. The sequence goes on from DASYCL010000363.1 coordinate 4,735, forward strand.
GGTAAAGCGGTAGCTGTTCACTTCGGTCACCGAAACAGTGACCGACGAATCGCGCAAAATCGTGGCGACGCGGGCCGCGGCCTCTTTTTGCAGTTCGGCCGCGGTGCGACCGGCGGCGCGAAGCTCGCCGACGACAGGCATCGTGATCGTGCCGTCCGGACGGACCAAGGCGTCAGTCGAGAGATCTTCGGACTTCCACACGCTGAGCCGAATCACGTCCCCCACGCCGATCACGTACGGTTTGCCAATCGGGTTCTCAGCCGCCGCCTCGGCGTACTGCGCTTGTGCGCCGGCACTCGGTCCGTGAGCAGCGCACGCGCTCAGCATCAAACAAAGCAACGAGAGAGACGACCGAACCACACACCGCAACGTAAGACGGATCATTCTAGTTCTTCTACCTAACCCTCTTTTCCGATGCTCGCCATACCTGGAATCATCGCTATCATCATTTTTATTTACGCTCGACCTCAAGAGTTCTTCGAACACCTGCGCGTCGTGCCTTGGCTGTACGCGTTCTTCGCACTCGCTTCGTTCGGAATCTTGCTCGATTTACGCGTGAAAAACGCGCGCTTGTTTTCGACACCGCAACTCCCATGGGTGCTCACGTTCTTAGTTTGGGCCGCATTCACCGTTTTGATTCGCGCGCCTGGTGGGGCATTCGATCACATCACTGAGTTGAGCATTTGTGTCTCGTTGTTTTTGCTGATCGCGCATGGAGTGCAGAGTTTTCGCGCGCTGCACGTCGTGGCCGGCGTGGTGCTCGCGATGGTGCTGCTCGTTTGCGCGGTCGGCGCGCATCAAGGCTTTGCGCCGACCGGCTGCGTGATCATCGATGAATCGAATCCCGGCGACATGGCGACCGGCAAACCGGACGGGCGCCCGTGCATCACTCCGCGCAGTTGTTACACGGGCGACTCGGAACCCGGTGCCGACTACATGTGCGAGCACATCGGCCTGCTCGGCACGACTTCGGTCGGTCGAGGCCGCGTGCGCTATCGCGGCGTACTTCAAGATCCAAACGAGCTCGCGCTCGCTGGCGGCGCGGGGTTACCGCTCGCGTTCGCTTTCAGCCAGGAGAAAAAAGGCGGCTTTGTCCGCAGTTTTCTGGGCATCCTCACGTTCGTCTTGGTACTCTTGTGCGCAGTGCTCACCGCCTCGCGCGGCGGCCAGATCGTGTGCTTGGTCGTGCTCGCGGCATACTTTGGCAAACGCGCGGGCTTCGGCGGCATCCTGATCGCCGGCCTGCTCGCCGCGCCGCTGCTCATCTTCGGCGGTCGCAGCGGTCAAGAAGCGGACAGCTCCACGCTCGAACGCATGGGTTGCTGGGCAGAAGCAATTCAGATGTGGCGCGAGCATCCGATTCTCGGCGTCGGCCTCGGGCAGTTTACCGAGCATCACTACATGACGGCGCACAACTCTTACTTGCTGGCGCTCGCCGAGCTCGGCTTCCCCGGCATCTTGTTGTTCGGCACCATCATCTATCTGTCGGCCAAGATTCCATTTGCGGTATTGCGCCACATGTCGGCGCCGAGCTCCGAGTATTTGCGGCTCGGCATGCCGCTCGCAAACGCGTGGGCAATGGCGCTATTGGCCGCTTTTGCCGGACTTGCAGTCGGCATCTTCTTTCTATCGTTCACTTATCACTATGTACTTTGGATCTATATCGGTCTTTCCGGCGCACTGTACTCCGCAGTACACCGCCACGACTCGACATTTCGAGTCCGTCTCGGTTTGAAAGATCTTGCCTTGATCACGATTGTCTCGCTCGCGATCATCGTATTCGTTTTCTTTTACACGCGCTGGAAGCTCGCATGATCAAATACAGCAGGACTCCCATTGCGTTTTGCTCGCTCCTACTCGCGTCGACGTTCAGCAGCGGCTGCAGTCGGCTCGGTTTTCATCGCGGCGCTTCGGAAGAGCCGGTCAGAACGCGCTCGGCCCCGGTCGCGCTCGGGCTCGACCCAGAAAAGCTCGAGCTTGCAGCCGCGGGCGCCGGCACTCATCGCCTCTTGCTGGACGCCGCGACGCTCGCGCGCCTGAAACAAGCCGCAGCGCACAAGACTCCGGCATTTCAGTACGTCAGTCAGCGCGCGGACGAAGCACTCGCCAAGCCGATTGCGTCGGGATATCAGGGCTTCGAGTGGGCCGATTGCCTCGCGAGCCTCGCACTTTTATGGCACGCCACGGGCGACGAGCGCTACGCCAAAGGTGCGCTTCAATACTTGAACGCACTGCTCGACGATCGCTTCACCGTCGGCGATCATCAAGGCGGCGCAGACGTCGTTCACTACGACTCGGGTTATGGCATGCGCACGTTCGGGGCATACACGGCCCTCGCCTACGATTGGCTGCGCGACTCGCCGGGCATGGACGCCGCGTTGCGTGCGCGCGTGCTCGAGCGCCTCGATCAATGGCTCGATTGGTACGGCAAAGAAGGGTATCTGCGCGATCACACGATCGCCAATTATTATTGGGGATATCTGAGCACTCTGGCATTCGCGGGCTTGGGCGCTGCGGGCGATGATCCCAAAGCCAAAGAATGGATGAGCACGGCGCTCTCCGAGCTCTCCAAAAAAGTGATCCCAGACTTCACCGATCAACTGCGCGGCGGCGGCTGGCCCGAAGGCTGGCAATACGGCGAATATACCGCAGCCGAGATCGCGCTCGTGTCGCAGGCTTTTCGCACTGGGGCGGGCGTCGATGTGGCGAGCAAATTGTCATGGCTTGGCCAAACCGTCACGCAACACGCGCACGCGCTCTTGCCCGACGAGCAGACGGTCTACGACGGAGGCACTTGGGGCGAACACCCGGCACGACCCTCTGCGCTCGCGATGTCTGCAATTAGCATTGCGCTCGAAGGCGTGGACGACGCACGCGCCGCCGAAGCGCGCTGGCTCGTGGCGCACGCGCTCCCGCCCCTGAAGCGCGAGCAAGCCTGGATTGGTTTGCTCGCGGAGCGCCCCGGCGCGCCCGAGCACTCGCCGCGCGGCGCGACGAGCTTGTTCATTCCGGGACAAGGCCTGAGCTTTGCGCGCAGTGATTGGACGCACACGGCAGTGTGGACCTCGTTCCAAGCCGGACCGCGCTTGTCCGAAGATCATCAAGACGCAGATCAAGGGCATTTCGAGCTATTTCGCGGCTCGGACGGTTTGATCGTCGATGGCGGCGGCTCCGAAGGCTCGGCCACGATCAACCACAATACGCTGCTCGTCGACGACGGTGGCAAGATGATGAACTATGCGCCCAACCAAGGCGTGTGGGGCACGAAGGTCAAGACCACCGCCTTCGGCGATGACGGCGTGGTCACGGTCGCGATCGGCGACATCGGCGAAGCCTACGCGCCCTCTTGCGCGCGCGACGGTTGCAAGAAGCGCTCGGTCGAAAAGCTCGTGCGCAGCTTCGTCTACGTGCGGCCTTCGCTACTCGTGATCGACGACCAAATCGAGCTCGCCCGTGACGACATCGGCGTGACTTGGGCCGCGCATTTGACGCAAAATCCGAACCTCGGCGGGGATCTCGCGAGCGCGGTGATCGGCGCTTCCCGCGTCGACATCCGTACGCTCGAGCCGCGTGAAGCGTCGGCCGCCGCGCTGCACGAACCGACGCCCTCCGAAGACGACTCGCATCACTTGGATCAACCTTGGGGCCCCATGTGGCGACTCGAGATCCAAAGCCCACGCGGCAAACGCGAGCGCAGCTTCCTGAACTTCATCACGACAGGGCCGGCGGCAGCGCCGGCACCAAGCTGGCAATACCGGAGCGGCGACGGCTTGCGAGGCGGCACCGGTCGCGTCGAAAATAGGACGCTCGCCGTGTTCTTCGCGACTCCGGCGGGTGCAGGCACAGTCGCACTGGGCGGACCAATCGATACCCTGGTGATCGTCGGGCTCTCGCCCGGCAAGCACTACAGCGCGAGCACCGACGCGAGCTGCGACTTGAGACTCGCCACCGCAGCTGCATCGAACCTGGTCGCCAATGCGGGCGGGTTCGTACGACTCAGCGTCGCGCAATGCGGAGGCGCGCCGTGACACTGCGCGCGCTGATCGTCTCGTATGCGTTTCCGCCGGTCGGGGGAGCCGGCGTGCAGCGCGTGCTGAAGCTCGTGAAATACTTGCCGCGCGAAGGCGTCGAGCCGACCGTGCTCACCGCGAGCGACCCTTCGGTGCCGCTCAAAGATGCATCGCTCGAACGCGATGTGCCGCCGGGCACTGAAGTGCTGCGCGTGCGCACCTTCGAGCCGGGTTACGGCGCAAAAAAATTGGCTTGGCAGGCGAGCGCGAACGCTTCGCCCTCGCTGCTGTCGCGGGTTAGACGCAGCGTGGTCGGGCTCGGACGTAGTTTGCTGGTACCGGATCCTCAGGTCCTGTGGTTGCCGTCGGCGCAGCAAGCTTTCCGCCAGCGACTTCGCGCAAACGCGCCGGATGACGTCGTCTTCATCAGCGGCCCGCCGTTTTCGCAATTTTTGTTGGCGATGCTCGCGCGCCTACAGCCAAAAACCGCGATCGTGCTCGACTATCGCGACGAATGGTCGACCACATCGAGCGCGTTCGAAATGTCGGGCTCGGCCAAAGTCAGCGCGCTCCTCGAACGCGCGATTTTGCGCCGCGCCCACGCCGTCACGACCGCAACCGAAGAATTTCGCAGCGCGCTGCTCGCTCGTTTTCCATTCCTCGATCCCGCGCGCGTGGTGGCGATTCCGAACGGCTACGATCCCGAAGATTTTCACCCACAATTGCCTGCACCGCCTCGAGATCGCTTCGTGCTCACTTACGCCGGCACGGTGTTTCGGCTGACCAGCGCCAGGGGACTCATGAGCGGCGTTCGTTTGTTGCACGAGCGCGAACCCGAGCTCGCCAAGTTGCTCGAGCTTCGCTTCATCGGGCGCATCGTCGACACCGAGGCGCATTATTTCGAGGGCAGTGAAATCCTCGGCGTGCGAAAGCTCGGTTATCTCGATCACGCGCGCGCGCTGGAAGAGCTCGCGGCGAGTCACGCCGTCTTGTGCATCTTGGACGAAGTCAGCGGCGTCGAACGGATTTATCCGGCCAAGATTTTCGAAATCATGCAGCTCGGGCGCCCCTGCTTGGCGCTCAGCCCGGAGGGTGCTCTCGCGACGCTGGTGCGCCGTCATCGCGTCGGCGAAGTGCTCGCGCCGCGCGATCCGGAAGCGATCGCCGCGGCGCTCGCGCGCATGCTGCGCGAGTTCCGCGCCGGCGCGCTGGTCGCGCCTTCCCCAATCGATATCGAGCGCTTCGATCGCCGCGTCCAAGCGCGGCAATTCGCTGAAGTTTTCCGGGCGGCAAGCCAGCGAGCGCTCGCCGAATCCCCTGCACCTAGCTTTTTTCGACGCGCTTGGTCAGCGTGAGCACGTTCGGTGTCGCCGGCGGATTGCCGCTGCGATAGCTCACTTCATCCATGCACTCGCTCATGATGAAGAGCCCCATTCCGGATTCGGGCAACTCGCTCAGCTGCTCCGCGCGCGCTCGCGCCTCGGTCGGATCGAAAGCCATGCCGAAATCGAGCAGGCGAATCGTGATGCTGGTCGCGCTGATTTCGAATTCGAGATCCACTCGACCAGCGCCGCCGCGATAGGCGTGAATTGCCACATTGTTGAACGACTCACCGATCGCAGATACGACGCGATCATCGAAATCATGCTCTTCGCGGCTTGGTTCTTGCTTCGCGACGGCCATGGAACGCAGCAGCCGACAAGCAGAAGCCGTGACGCGCAGCACGACGTCACGAAACAGCAGCGAGCCCGGAACTGAGAGCTTGATCATGTCCATGTCGTCGGCCCCGGCCACGCAGTCATGGTACCAGATCTTCTCCGGATTGCTGCCCGCGTCGACGACCACCGTGCCGCTATCGGTTCGAGTCGTGAAGCGTGCCATCGACCTGCTCGCCGCATCGGTCGGGCTCGTGCTGCTCGGGCTGCTTTTCCCCTTTTTGGCGCTCGCCATCTACGTCGATTCACCGGGCCCGCTGTTCTATAAGCAGCGGCGTGCTGCCACGCTGCGCGCCGCGCATGGCACATCGCGACATGCGTTCGACACTTTCGAGATGCTGAAATTTCGCAGCATGCATGTGAACGCCGAAGCGCGTACCGGCGCCGTATTGGCCGAAGAAAACGATCCCCGGATCACGCGAGTCGGGCGCTTCTTGCGGAAGACTCGGCTCGATGAGCTGCCGCAAT
>DASYCL010000364.1:0-1957 GCA_036500245.1 Polyangiaceae bacterium
AGATCGCGCTCGAACTGCGGACGCCGATCGGCCTGGTGAAGCGGATCGTGCGCTTCGATCCTGGCGGCGATGTTGTCGTAGTTCCGTCGCTCGCCAATGTGCGTCGCTTTCATTTGCTGGCGATGCGCAATCGGTTGAGCGACGTGGGTGTTCGCGCGCTCAATCATCGGGGAGAAGGTGGAGCGCTCGCTGGGCTTCGCGACTACGTACCAGGCGATGATCCACGTCTGCTCGATTGGAAGGCGACGGCGCGACATGAGCGACCGATCGTGCGCGAGCAGACGATCGAGCGCTCACAGTCGGTGATGATTCTCATGGACTGCGGTCGCGGAATGACGCAGTCGGCCGGCCAATACTCGCGTTTCGAGCACGCCTTGTCGGCGGCGCTTGTCTTCACCGACGTCGCCGCCGCGAGCGGGGATCGCGTTGGCCTCATGGCGTTCGACGATCAGGTGAGAACGTACGCGCCTCCGCAGCGGGGAACCGCGGCACTTCGTGGCGTGCGCACCGCGCTGAGTGGCCTCGATGCAACGGTCACCGAGCCTGACTACGCCGCAGCGTTCAGAATGCTCGCGCTCAAGCATCGCCGTCGCTCGCTCGTCGTGTTGTTCACCGACGTAATCGACGTGCGCGCAGCGCGCTCGTTCATCGGTTACGCGGGACGCCTCGCCAGGCGGCACATGGTGATTGTCGTCGCGATGGAGAATGAAACGCTGGTCACCGCCGCGCAGCCGGCGACAAGCGGGTCGCTCGCGCTATTTCGGAGCGCTGCCGCCGAGGAGCTCGTTCTGGAGCGCGAGGAGGCCCTCGCCAGAATGCGCCGCGCCGGCATGACCGTGCTCGATGTTCCGCCCTCGCGCATGGCGGCCACGCTCGTCAACCGCTACCTCGAAGTCAAAGCGCGCGGCCTGCTTTGATACTTTCGGCGCGCCGGCGCCGCCCCGCAGATAAGCAACGAGCACGACGAATGTCGTTGCCGAGACGATGAGCTTGAGCGACAACGGCCAGTAGGGAATTGGCGAGACCATTCCCTCGAGCGAACCAGCGACGACGAGCAGTAAACTCGAACACGCCATCAATCGCATTGCGCGACGGCTGTTCTCAGCGAGCGCCCGCTTTCGCGTTCGATTTCCCGGAATTAGCAGCGCCGCGGCAATCAAGAGGCCCGCACCGCCCGCGATGCAAATGGCGCTGAGCTCGAGCACACCGTGTGGCGCAACGAACGCAACGATCAGCCCGAGAATCTGTTTCGACGCGTAGAGTCCGAGCACTCCGCCGAACGACACGCCGTTCAGCAACAGCATGACCAGCGTGCCGAGGCCGAAGGTCACGCCAAATGCGAAAACGCTAATCGTCACCTGTACATTGTTCGCAACAATCCGGCTCGCCATCACGGGGCGAAAAACTTCCGGATCTGGAATGTAGCCGTCACCATTTCGCGCGCGCGCGACCCCATCCTGCGCGCGGTCGAGCATCGATGGGGGAATGAAGGTCGATGCAACTGCGGAGTTTCGCACGACAGCGACGTACGCGATTGTCGCGGGCACGAACATAAACGCTGCGGCGAGCAAGATTGGTCGGAACGAGCGTCGTACTTCCGTCGGAACGTCGATCGCAACGAAGCGGAGGATTTGTTTCCACGTGCTCCGACGATCGCGATAGATCAGGTTGTGCGCGCCGGCGACGAGTCGACCGAGGTAGAACGAGTCGTCGCTCGTTGCGCTTCGTTCCGCGGTGCGCAGACGCGCAAAGTCGGCGGTAAGCGCGCGGTATTCGCTCACGAATGTTCGCACGCCGCCTTCGCCGAGCGACTTCAACCCGGAACGCTGCGCCGTCGCGAGTGTCGACGCGAAGGCAATCCACCGCGGCGAGCTGGTCGCCACGATCGCGTAGCGTTCGCGCGACGCTCCAGTTGCGCCACGCGCCGCCGAGCCCCGCGCTCGCGCGGCTTGTTCAT
>DASYCL010000365.1:0-5300 GCA_036500245.1 Polyangiaceae bacterium
CACGAACAATCGCAAATTTCTGTGGTCGGGTTTGTGGAAAGACGGCAGCTTCGCGCTCCAGAGCTCGGGCCACACGCAAGAAGCCTACAGCGGAAATTCAGCGGTTTTCCGGCGCGACACTGCGGCGGGCGAAACCGCGGCCGGCTTGGACGGACAGATCACACAAGCCGTGACACCGGAGTTTTCGCGAGACGGCATGCACGTCGCGTTCAACTACTGGAAGGGTTCGCTCGCGCCCGGCGGCGGCAACGGCCACACGCTCGACATGATGGATTTCGCGTGTGGGGACGCGACTGGCGCCGCCGCGGGCGCGCCGAGCTGCGGCTCGTTCACCTTCTCCAATCTGCAGCGCTTGTTCACGAGTCCGGATGCGAACGGCATTCCCGGTTGGCCCGCGTGGCTGCCGGATTCGAGCGGCATCGTGTTCCAAAACAATTTCGCCGGCAGCTCGCCGTTCGCAACGTGGGAAGGCGCGAAGACTCAGCTCTGGTTCCTCGGCCTATCCGCGGACGGCAGCGCGCCCCAGCCAGTGAAGCTCGACGCGCTCAACGGCGACGACGACAACGGGACCATGATTTTGCCGCAGGCCACCGGCATCACCAACCACACCGACGACGACGAGATGAACTACGAGCCGACGGTGAATCCGATCGTGTCCGGCGGCTACGCGTGGGTCGTGTTCACTTCGCGGCGCATGTACGGCAATTTGGCGCAAGGCGATCCCTACGAAAGCTCGAGCGGCCAACATCCGATCCCGAAGAAGCTCTGGGTCGCCGCCGTCGACTTGAAGTGGACACCGGGCAAAGATCCGAGCCATCCGGCCTTTTATCTGCCCGGGCAAGAGCTGGCGGCCGGCAACATGCGCGGCTTCTGGGTCGTCGATGCCTGCGCGAAAGACGGCAGCACCTGTGAAACCGGCGACGAATGCTGCAGCGGCTATTGCCGTCCGGACGGCAGCGGCATGCTCGTGTGCGGCGGCAAGCCCGCCGGCTGCGCGATGGAATTCGAGAAATGCACGACAGCCGCCGATTGCTGCCCAGTCGCCGGCGCCCAAGTCGATTGCATCAACGGCTTCTGCGCGACGAGCACGCCGGTGAAGTAGCGCTGCGCGCTCCTCACCACACGGTGGCGATCAGCGCGGTCTGCACGCCGATTTCGGTCGCTGAATAGTCGTCCGATATCGTCGTGTTGTTCATGGTGTTGATATCGACGGAGCCGCCGAGCCCGAGATCGAGCGTGGGACCCGCAGTGAACACGACGTGCGGAATCAGCATGAACGTGAACGGTGCTTCGATCGTGAGCGCAAAGACATGGCCGCCGAGGTCGTTACCGGTGCCAAACGTGCGATAGGTGAAGCCACCGCGCGGCCAGAACCCGACGACATCGCTGAACAACAGCGAATAGCCGACGCGCGGCGCGAACAGCCAAGAATCACCACTCGCGCTGGCTTCGAGCAGGTTGCCATTCGTGGGCACCGTCACCGTCATGTGCGAGTAACCGATCGCACCACCAACGGAGAGATTGTCGATCACGAAGTAGTCGCCAGCGACGCGGGGCGTGCTGTAGATGAGCTGGTGTCCGCCCGTAGAGATCGGAGAGGAGAGCAGCGCGAAGGACTCGAACTTCGTCGTGACGTCCACGCCGGCTTCCGTCTCGGTTTGGCTGCTGTGCGCGTAGCCGAACAGCCGTTCCGCGCTGATCGCGAGCTGCCCTTTTTCGCCGAAGGTTTGCGCGAAGGCGCCGGAGCTCACCAAGAGCGTCGCGGTTCCGAGGGCGCAGCCGAGAGCATGCTGAAGAGAGCGAGAGCAGATCATGCGAAGAGCCTCCTTGAACCCGCAGAGCTACCATCCTCGCTCGGCCTCGCCAAGTCGCGGGCCCTTCGTGCTCTAGAAGAGCCCCGGCCCCGAGGGCAGATACTGCTCGAGCCGACCGAAACTCTCGCTTCGCATGAAGTGCGCCGCGGAGATCAATTTGAGTCCTGCCGCCGTGGCCGCGCGCAGCGCCGTTTGGTTCAAGCCGAGTGCGATCAATTTTATTTGTGGGGCTTGCTCTCGAGCTTTCAGGATCGCAGAAGTTACGAGCGCTGGGCCGTCTGCTTCGTCGAGCCACGCCGCGGGTCCGATGTTGCCATTTTCGACATAGAAGTAGCCCGCGGTGCGCCCCGCGATTTCCAGCAAAAATCCCGGCACGCCGCGTTTTTGCCAGAACGCGTGGTCCGGGCTCCGCGGCGTCCCGCGCACGATGTGATCGATGCCCGACGCTTGCACCGGATCGAGCGGCGAGACCACGACGTCTTCGGTCGCGATCGGCACGCGCAGCACCGGACCTGCAAAAGTAAAGATCGGTCCGGCTGGCATCAGATCGAGGCGCAAGTAAGCGCTCACCGCCGTAAAATCGATCGACGACCAAGTCGCGAACGTGGTCGCTCCGCGCGAGCGCGCGATCAGCCATACGTGCTCGATCAGCGGTCGCCCGTAGCCGTGCAGTTTGTGCTCCGGCAAAAACCAAAACATCGACAAGAACCAAAGCTCATCGCGCGAAATACCCGCCGCGAACCCGACGACTTTACCGTCGAGCTCCGCGACCTCGAAGATGCCCGTGTCGAACAAGTGCTCGTACAGTCGTTCGACGTCGGCCTGCGCGTAGCTCGCGGGCGGGATGCCATGGCTCTTCAGAAAATCGGCCAACCCTGTCAGAAAAATTCCGGCGAGAGTCGGGATCTCGTCGCGGCGTGCGGAGCGGTAAATCGCGGTCACAGCAGCCGGATAGCACAGCCCGACGGCAAACCGATGACCATGCAAAGAAGCGAACGCGCGGCTCGGCCAAAAAAGCGCGTAACCCCGGCGAGCGGAAGCGCATACTGCCGCGCGCATTGGCGCGTGCGCAGCAGCGCGACACGGATTTCGGGACGGAGGAACGGAGATGAGCCTGTCGATCAAACGTCTGGGACCCGGTGACGAGGCCAGCCTCGAAATTCTGGCGCGCGAAGACGCGGACTTCGATCTCGAGGGTCGCGGTGAGCCGCTCGAGCCGCTGAAGCCGGTGATGGCTCAGCGCTACTTGGCGAACCCCGCGGTTTTGCACTGGGTCGCGCTCGACGCTGAAACGATCACGGGCTTCCTTTATTGCATCCACTTGCCGCTGCGTTCGGGCCTAGGACACGAAGTGTTACTCTACGAAATTGGCGTACGGCAGGCCTATCGCCGTCGAAGTGTCGGCCGCGCGCTGCTCACGCACCTGGAAAATTGGATGCAGACCATGGGCGCGACCGAAGTCTGGGTGGCCGCGGACAACCGCGTCGCGGTCGACTTTTATAGAGGCTGCGGCTTCAGCGCGCCGAGCGATCAGCCCGTGTACATGACCCGCGAAATCGCGCGCGTCCAAACCAAGGTGTCCTCGACGCTGCTCTCACCGACTTGAGAGCGCTGCTTTGCGCCTTAAAATCGGCCGAATTTAAGGCTTGGTCTTCGGCGTGCCGAAATCCTTGATCACCGCGAACGTCGCGGTCACCGTTTCGGAGAAGGCCGGCACGGACAAGCGCGCGCCGTCGAAATGCGCGACGACGACGGTGAGGTTGTCGAGCCCGCCGCGATCGTTGGCCAATTGAATCATGCGCGTGCACGCCGGCGCGGGTCCATTGGTCGAGAGAATGTCGAGCAATTCGTCGGCGCCGACTGCGTTCGAAACGCCGTCCGAACACATCAAGAGCTTGTCTCCACGACGCAAGCTGACTTGCGCGATCGCCGCGTTCACTTCGTGATCGGTGCCCATGGCTTGCAGCAAAATGTTTTTCTGCGGCGAATCCTCGGCCTCGTCTGTCGACATCACGCCCGCGTCCACCAACATTTGGACCAAGCTTTGATCGCGCGTGAGCTGCTTCAGACGGCCGGAACGCAATAAATACGCCCGCGAATCTCCGACTTCGGCGACGTAGGCATCGGCGCCGTCGATCAGCACGGCGGTGAGCGTCGCGCCCATGCCGTGTTGCCCTTTGGTCTGCGCTGCCGCGATTACGTCTGCGTTGGCATGGCGCACGGCGGCTTCCAAACGCTGGTCGGCGTGGCCGTTTCGGTTCTCTTCGAGCGTCTTGCGAACCGACGCGAGCACGAGCGCGCTCGCGACTTCGCCCGCAGCGTGCCCGCCCATGCCGTCCGACAGCGTGAGCAGCGCGCCGCCCGGGCCGGCGTCGATCTTTCCTTGCGTCGGGTTCGCGTCGAAGGTTTGCCCCGTCGACAAATCGGTCAACTGAAACGCATCTTCGTTGACGGTGCGCGTGCGACCAACGTCGGAGGCCGCTGCAAATGTAATCGTCAAGTCACTCATGGCACTCTGCGAAGGTTCTACGCACTGCCCCCTGCGACGAGGCGCGAGTGTCCAGCGACTCGGCCTGCGTAGCAAGCTGCCTCATTGCTTTGGCGCCGTTCATGCCGAAGTTCGGGTTCTGCAAGCCGCGCGCCAGCTTATTTTTTGATGGTCAAGCTGCGCGTCGCGTGCCGTCCCAGCCTTCGGCGTCGCGCCGCGACCTCGCGCGCATGGCTTCCGGCTGCGCTGAAGAAGCGGTAAATTGCCGATGCTGTGTCGAGTCCGGCATTTCACGATCCGCCTTGGGGTGCGCCGCTCGACGCCGCCGCGGTGCTCGCGGACATCTCGGACCAAGCGGCGATCGCCGCCATGTATTTCTTGGCCCTGTCCGAAGGTGCGAAGCGTCGCGGCGTGAGCGTGCCCGGTTTTCGCGAACGCTACTTACCGTTCAGTTTCTATCCGGTGACGGAATTCGCGCCGCTGCTCGTGCTGGCCGCGGAACGCTTTTACCCGGAGCGCTCGCTGCGGCAGGGGCTGCGCGCGATCGGCAAAATGGGACCGAGCGTATTTCTCGAGTCGACGCTGGGCAAAGTCACGCTCGGCTCGACCGAAGGCGCGCTCGCCGCGATCGAAGCGATCGCGAAAACCTACTCGATCAACTCGCGCCCCGCCCAGTGCACCCTACGCGACGTGAGCGACAAGTCATGCGTCGTGGGCATGAGTCAGGTCGAATATTTCTTGGACTCGCATCACATCGGCGTCTTCGAAGGCACGCTCGAATACGCGCGCGTCGCCGGCCGCGTGCGTATTGCTTCACGCGACGCGAAGTCGGCGGACTTGTTGCTCGAGTGGAGCTGAGCTTGGTTTTTTGGGGCCCTGCGCGGGAATCAGCGCTTGGCCGCTCGCGCCACCAGTGACGCGGCGGGCGCCTGTTCGGTCAGTTCTCGTGGGGGTCGCCCCTCTTTTTAGAACCGTGATCAGCCGCGCGAGCCCGTTGG
>DASYCL010000366.1:0-9213 GCA_036500245.1 Polyangiaceae bacterium
TGGCCGTCAGCACTTGGAACGCGCGGCCCGCGCCGTACGGCAATGTCTGGGCGAACGACGCGATTCAAGCCGCGCGGCTCGGCCTCGGCGATCAGGCCAATCAGGGCATGAAGACCATGCTCCACCGGTATCAGAATTACCCGAACGGCTTCACCAACAACACGAACGGCGTGTTCGAGTATTTCGGCGTGCATTTGTCGGTGATGAACGAGTCCCTGCTCCAGAGTTACAACGACAAAATCCGCGTATTCCCCGCGCTTCCAAACGATTCGACGCTCGTGCCTCGCTTCACCTTACTGGCGCGTGGCGGTTTCTTGGTGAGCTCGGAGAAAGAGGCCGACGACATCAAGTACGTCGGCATCAAGAGCCTGTACGGGAACCCGATCGACGTGATTAACCCCTGGGGCACGACGGCGATCCAGGTGCGGAAGCTCTCCGATAGCAGCATTGCGCTCACTTCGTCGGCCGGCGAATTCCAGTTCAATACCGAAGTGAACGGGATCTACGTGATCGAACGCACGAGCAAGAAGCTCGACAGCTATACCTACTCGCACCTCACGGGCACGCCGCAGACGGACGCGCGTTACCTGTCGGACGACACCTTCATCGGCATCACGAATGGCATGCCGCTGAGCAACGGCAAGTACGAAGCCGAGCACGCCACGTTGAACGGCTGCAATGCGTCGGGCGACGACGCGGCCTCGAATGCCTCCGAGGTCATCAATCTCAAGCAAGGCTCGTCGCTCACCTTTGCCAACGTGATCGCCGGCAGCCAACTCGACGTTCGCTACGCCACCATGAATAATCCGGGAAAACTCGGGCTATATCTCAATGGCACGCACGACCAAGACATCACGTTCCCGAACACGATGAGCTGGACCGGCACCTACGCGACCGTGACGGTGAATACGACCGTGCCGCAGGGCGCCAGCATCAAATTGCAGTACGACGCAGGCGGCTCTGGCGCGAACATCGATTTCATTCAGGTTCATTAGGCTTCGCGCGGATGACGCGCAATCACTAGGAACCCCAGCGTTTCGCTGCGATCGCTCGCGACGCGATCGCCGATGCGTGCGAAAGCGGCGATGCTCGCCATCGACAGCGCGACCGGCGGCAAGAGCCAGTAGCGCGGGCGCTCGCGTTGCGCCGCTTCGTGGCCGAGCTTATCGAGGCTCTGCGCGAAGCCGCCCGCGCGCGCGACGCTGAACGCCAAGTACGAATTGAGCTTGTGCCCGATCAAACTCCACAAGCCGCCGAGCGAGTCGCAGCGCTCGATTTCGAGACCTGCGTTTTCTAGGAGCACCCTGAGGCCGTGTGGGCTGTAGCGAAAATAGTCGTGCGGCTCTTCGTGCAAGCGGAAGGAAAACGGCGCCATCAACAAGAGTCGCCCATCGCGGCGGAGCACCCGCGCGAGCTCGGACACGAGGGCTTGCGGCTTGGGCGTGTCTTCCAAGGTTTGAACACAAAGCACGGTATCGAATTCGCCGGTACCGAATGGCAAATGTTCGCCGTCGTAAAGGACGTCTGGGCCGCGCGAACGACCGGCGCTGCTGGTTTGCTTGAACGATGCTTCGTGTTCGACGCCGATGTATTCCGAGACGAACGGCGCGAAGATCTCGAGATAAGGTTTGTCGCCCGAGCCCACGTCGAGCAATCGGCCGCGCGCGAGCGGCGCTACGCCTTCGAGCGCCGCGATCGTCAGCGTCCACTGCAAGTCGACGAAATTTGCCGCGCTGCGACCGACGCGACGGAACGCGGCTACAAAACGCGGCGCCATTTTCGAAAGCGCACTTAGCACGAAACCGGACACGCTCGGAATTCGGTTCGATTCGGCGTAGGCTCGCGCCGCATGGCTCAGCCGAGCACAGAATCTTCGACCGAAGCTCGCTGGGGCAGCGCGGCCGTCGATCCGCGCGGCTTCAATTTGCCGGCGTTGAAGGCGAAGTATTTGCTCTCGCGTCTGCCCGAGAGCGGCAAAGTGCTCGAAGTCGGCTCGGGTGACGGCAAGATGCTGCGCACCGTGCTCCGCGAATTGCCGGCGCTCAGCGTCTTCGGCTGTGACGTGCGGGACTCGCATTTGCGCCCCGAAGCAGCCGAATTCCGCGTCATGAACGGGGTTCAGATCCCGTTCGACGACGAGACGTTCGACGCCGTGTTCGTCGCGGACGTGCTCGAGCACGTGCCCGATCCCGAGTTCGTGCTCGCCGAGATCGCGCGCGTGCTCAAGCCGCACGGGCGCTTCGTCGGCTTCGTGCCGCTCGAAGGCGAGCCGCGCTCCGCGTACGAATTCTATCGCCGCTTGCTCGGTCCGGATCTGTATCTGCGCACGAAACATCACGTGCAAAGTTATCGCCACAGCGACGTGCGCCGACTCTTGGAAGCGCACTTCGAGCTCGCGGACGAGCGCTTCGCCTACCATGCACTCGGCCACGCGCTCGACGCGAGCTTCTTCGCGCTCGCGAGCCTCGGGCGCATCGAGCGCTTTTGGTGGCGCGAAAATAAGTATTACACGGATGAGTCGACCCCCGAAGGCCCGCTCGCCTTCGCCTTGAATCGCTTGCTCGAGCTCGGCAATGCGCTCGCCTATTTCGAATCGCGCGCGCTCGAGCATAGCTCCTTCGCCGCAGCCGGCATCTTGTTCGACGCTCGCCGCGCGCGCTCCGCGACCAAGCTATAGCTATAGTCCGACCGGACGGAGTAGCGTGGCCCGCGATGGCTTCTTCCGAGCCCCGGAGCAGAGCGTGGCATCGGCGTTATATCGACGCGCTGCGCGAGCGCGCACGGAAAGATCCGTTCGCGTTCGTCACGCAGGCGCTCGGCTTTGCGCTCGTGCTGCTCGCGATTGCGCGGGTGGTCGCGCCGATTTTCGCCGATCTTTCCACGCTCGGCGGGCACGACTGGGACGAGATCAGCGCGCACCGCTATCTCGCGATCAAATCATTGCGAGAGTTTCGCCAATTTCCGTTTTGGAATCCGTACGCGTGCGGCGGCTACTCGGAGTGGGCCAATGTGCAGGGCGGGCCGAACTTGGTTTCGCCTTGGCTGCCGTTTTATTGGTTTTTGGATTTGCGCTATGCGCTGCGCATCGAACTCGTGGGCACGGCGTTGCTCTCCGCGGTCGGGACTTGGCTCTGGGCTTCCATGTTCACGAAGAGCGGCGCCGCGCGGGCGTTTGCTTGTTTGGTTTTCGTGGTCAACGGGCGCTGGGCGTTGCAAGCCGCGACCGGGCACGCCTGGCACTTCTACTATGCCTGGGTGCCGTGGACGTTTTGGTTCTTCGAGCGCGCGCTCACGAGCGACCTGCGCCGGCGTTATTGGAGCATCCTGCTCGGCGGCGGCACCATCGCGCTGATGCTCTATGAAGGCGCGATCTATCCGTTTCCGCACGCGCTGGTTTTGCTGGCGATTTACGCGCTCATTCGCTCGGTACAAGCGCGTTCGGTAGCGCCGCTCTTGATCTCGGCGGGCTTCGTCGCGACTGGTTTTTGCTTCGCCGGCCCGAAGATTTTGCCGACCCTGCTGGACTTTTCCGAACGGCCGCGGCTCGTCGACTCGAACGAGTTCATCGACTTGAATGCGTTCGTGCAAGCGTTGGTGGCGCGCGGTCAAACTCCCGCGTCGCGCGCCGCACACGTGCCGCGCTGGGGCTGGCACGAGTACGGCATGTACATCGGCTGGCTCGCGTTCATCACGCTCCTCGTCACGACCGCGTTCGTGCGCACGAAACGCGAACGCGCGCTGCGGCTCACCGCCGTGTGCGCGCTCTTGCTCGGCTTCGGCGCGTTCCACGAATATTCACCGTGGACTTTGCTCCACCAAGTTTCGATTTTCCGTTCCCAACACGTACCGACGCGCTGGCTCTATCCGTCGATTTTGCTCTTCGGAATCATGGCGGCGGCGGTGTTGGAACGGAACCTCGAGCTCTTGAAAGAGCGGCGAAAAGCCGTGGAATTGGCCTTGCTCGGCGTCATGCTCTTGGTTTCGCTCGACATCAGCAAGGAGGCCAATCTGCCGATGCAACACGCGTTCTGGATGAAGCCGCACCCGGCCGAGCGCGTCCCGTTTCACCAGGAAGCGCGCGTGCCGCGCGAGCTGCAGTACGAGCAGCGAGACTATGCGCCGGAAGCTCTGCCCGCGATGCACGCCGGCGTCGGCGTGATCGAATGCACGATGAACGGCGCACTCAACATCTGGGCGCCGAAAGACGCGAACGGCCGCATTCCCGGCCTCGGCGCGCGCGGGCGCGGCGCGCCGGGATATCGAGGCGAAGCGTACACCGCGAGCGGCGTCGGCCGAGCCGAGCTCGCTCGCTTCACGCCGAATGCCTTCACCGTGGTCGTGCGCGGCGCCAGCGCGGGGGATACGCTGATCGTGAATCAGAACTACGATCCGGGCTGGCGCGTCGACGACGGTCCAAGCCAAAACCACGATGATGCGCTGGCGACGACGCTGCGCGGCGGCGACCAGGAGCTTCACTTTCGCTTCCGACCGCGCGGTTTATGGGCTGGTTTTTTGGTTTTGTTGTTCGGGGTCGGCGGCGCGGTTTGGACGCGTCGCCGGTTATTTCGGCTTGTGCGCGAGCGCGAGCAAGTTGAGCCCGTAGGGCACGCGTAAGCGCTTTTCGAGCGCGGCGAAGAACGGAAATAGGCGGTCGAACAATTGGTGACTCTCGCCGCCCAACGCCTCGCGCTTGAGCACGCGACCGGCAACGAGCCAGGGCACGACCGAAACCAAATTCGTGTATCGAAGCTCGTCGATCACGAAGCCTGCGGCGACGATTTTTCTGCGCAACTCCGGCAGCGCGTAGCGCCGCACGTGACCGACCGAGCGATCCAAGCTACCGAACAGCTCCTGGCGCGCCGGCACATAGACGCCGAGCTTTCCGCCCGCGCGCAACAAACAAAAAACCGAGCGCAAACACGCCGCATCATCGACGATGTGCTCGAGCACGTTCGAACTCACCACCGTGTCGATCGCTTCGGGCCCGGCGTGCGCGAGGTAGTCGTCGATCGCGCCCTGAAAAACTTCGACCTGCGGCGCGTGCGCAAACTTGTCGCGCATCAACGCGGCGAGCTTCGTTTCCGGCTCGAGCGCGACGAGTTCGCGCACGCCGGCGCGCAGCAACGCGCCGGCCAGGGTTCCCGAGCCTGCTCCATGATCGAGCACCTTGCCCGTAGCCGCAAAGACCTCGGCCTGCCAGGCGTAGTAGTTCTGAATCGCGTCCCGATGAGACAGCCCGTACGGCAATTCGGGCGAAGTTTCCGCGGATCCCGCGCGGGGCGCCGAACCGAGTGACGACATTCGAGCAGAGTCTACACCGCCGGAAGACCGCGCGAGCGAGCGAACGGCGCCAATGATACCCTCCGTCGCGTGCTGACGATGGATTCAGCGAGCGAAAAGGGCAACCGGCGTTACGTATTCGAACCGACGCCAGCGGTGTCCGCGTCGCGCGCGCGCACGAGTTACGTGAGTTGTCCGGTGTGCGAGGAACGGCGCGCGGAATATTTGTTCAATCGCGTCGGCGTTCGCTTCGTGCGCTGTCGCGGCTGCGGCTTGGTGTACGTGAGCCCGGTCGGCGGCGCTGGCCCGAACTACTTCGACATCGCCCGCGTCGCGCCGTTCGTCACGCCCAAAGATCGCGCGCTGTGCGCCGCGGATTTCGCGCGATTCCTCGAGCTCTTGGCCGAGGAATTTTCTCGACGGGGCCGCGCGCTACCCAAGAAGAGTCTTTCGCTCGGGCGATTCTTGCCGGAGTTTTCCGAGAGCGAGCGCGCGCGCCAGTTCGGCTTGGTCGTGCCAAAAGTCGACGCTGCAAACTTCAGCGAGCTCGCGCTCAATGGCTCGCTCGCGTTCGCCGAAGCCGAGCTCCGTGCGGCGCCCGAGCTCGTGATTTTGCACGAACTGCTCGAAGCCTGCGCGGATCCCGGCAGAGTGCTGGAGCAGCTCGCGAAGGCATTGCCCCCGACCACGATCTTGGTCGTCACTTACTCGAACGTGGAGTCGCTACCCGCGCGCTTTCTGCGGCGCTATTGGCCCGCATTTTTCGAGCTCAAACGGGCTTTTTATTCGACCGCGAACCTGGCGCTCTTGCTCGGCAATTTCGGCTTCGGCTTGAGCGCGCAATTCAGTTATCCCGCAGCGCGCAGCGTCGGCTACGTGCTCGAGCGCGCGGGCGGCGTGAAAGCGGCGAGCTTCTTGGCTCGTTCGCCGCTCGAGGGGCTGACGTTGCCGCTTCGAACCGGCCACCGCGTCGCGTTGTTCGAGCGCCGGCCCGCGCTCACGAGCAGCCGTGAAAAGCTGTCGATCATTTTGCCGGTCTTCAACGAGGCGCGCTACGCCGCCGAAGTGATCGAAGCCTTACTCGAAAAGGAGCTCGCGCTCGAAAAAGAGCTCATCATCGTCGAGAGCAACAGCACGGATGGTACCCGCGAGATCGTGCGCCGCTACGAGAACACGCCCGGCGTGCAGGTGATTTACGAGGATCGGCCGCAAGGCAAAGGGCACGCGGTAAAAAGCGGACTGCGCGCCGCGAGCGGCAGCATCATTTTGATTCAAGACGCCGACTTCGAATACGACATCGAGGACTACGAGGCCCTGCTCGAACCGATCTTGCAGCGCAGGACCAGCTTCGTGCTCGGCTCGCGCTCGCTCGGGCTGGACGATTGGAAGGTGCGCCGTTTCTCGCGCGATGCGTTCAAAGGATTTTTGATGAACGCCGCGCAGGTCGGCTTTGCGCACACCTTCAATTTCCTGTACCAACAGCGCACGACTGACGTGAACACGATGTTCAAGGTGTTCCGTCGCGAGTGCCTGCAAGGGTTCGAGCTCGAGAGCAACGGCTTCGATCTCGATATCGAGCTCGTGTGCAAGCTCGTGAAAAATGGGCATGCGCCGATCGAAGTGCCGGTCAACTACGTCTCGCGCGACTTCGAGGAAGGCAAGAAAATCAGCTTCGTCCGCGACGCGCTGCCGTCTTATTTCGCGTTTTTCCGCTATCGCTTCGGCTAGTGTCGCGCCTGAGCATGGTGAGCGCTTCCACATTCGCCGGTCAACGCGTGCTGGTCACCGGCGGTGCCGGCTTCGTCGGCAGCCACATTGCGGACGCGCTACTAGCCCAAGGCGCCGAGGTCACTGTCTTCGACAACCTCTCGACCGGCTTTCCAGAATTCGTGCCACCGAAAGCCCAGTTCGTGCGCGGTGACCTGCTCGAACGCGCGCAGATCGAGAGCGCCTGCGCGGGACACGATTTCGTCTTCCACTTCGCGGCCAACGCGGACGTGAGAGAAGGCCTGTCTCACCCGCGGCGGGACGTGGAACAAAACCTACTCGCGACGCAAAATCTACTCGAGGCGATGCGGCTGCATGGCATCAAAAGCATCGCGTTTTCTTCGACCGGCGCGATTTACGGCGAGTGTCCGATCCTGCCCACGCCCGAAACTGCGCCTTTTCCGATTCAGACTTCGCTTTACGGCGCGTCAAAGGTCGCGTGCGAGGGCTTGCTCACCGCTTACGCCTTCGGCTACGGCTTCGAGGTTTGGCTGTTCCGCTTCGTGTCGCTGCTCGGCCCGCGCTACACCCACGGCCACGTGTTCGATTTCTGGCGCAAACTCCAGACCGATCCCGAGCACTTGTCGATCCTCGGGAACGGCCAACAAAAGAAGTCGTACATCCACGTCGCTGATTGCGTCGCCGGCATTTTTGCCGCGATCGAACGCTCGCGAGAACCCATCAACATCTTCAACATCGGACACGACGAATGGCTCGAAGTGAATCAGAGCGTGCGCATCATCTGCCGCGAGCTCGGGCTCACCCCAAAGCTCACGTACACGGGCGGCGAACGCGGCTGGATCGGGGACGCGCCAAAGCTCTTGCTCGACACCGCGAAGTTGCGCGCGCTCGGCTGGACACCGACGCGCGCCATCGAGTCGTCGATCGTCGACACCGTGCGGTTCTTGGAACGAAATCCGTTTTGCGCGCGCCGCTCCTAGCGGCATGTCGATCCGAGTCGAAGTTCGAAACTCAAAGTCACACTCACGCACATTTCCGCCTCTACCAAGTCGGTGTCTGCATGTTGAGAACTGCGACCGTTCACGACCGATTCATGTCAGTTTGTTTCAGTGGCGAATGCGGCTGTCCCAAGACGATAGGGTGCTGAGATCTGAGGCAATTTCTTGAGCGATTCGTTTGATGAAAGCGGCGCGGCCGCGCGTCTCATTACCGTGGTGGGAATGCGATGCACGAAAAAGATCATAGGGCGACTGCGACACCGAGCGTCGAAGTGCCACGAACGAGGCTGAGCGAGTGAGCTCCGATCCGGAGCGATTCGTGCGAATGCGTGGCGCAGAAGGCAATTCATTCACGTCGAACTCGTATCTTGCGGGTATGCGATTCGGAAGCTTGGGAGAGCGTAACCCTTCTACTTGGAGAGTGTGACAAATGTTCTTTAAATCATGGCTTGGTTCGAAGTGGGCGGAGCGCACGCGCGTTCTCGTCGCGGGCGGCCTGACGCTGCTAACGCTCATGCTGGTCGGCGCGTGCACCGTCACCACGACCGGCGGCGGGACGCTGATGGTGAACTGGACGATCGTTTCGACGACGGATCCGAATCAGTGCGCGACCTACGGCGCGGAGACAATCTCGATCAACGTCACCGATGCGAGCGGGGTGACCACCCCGACCAGGACCAGCTGCGCCGAGTTCACCACGGCGATCGACGGGCTCTCCGCCGGCAGCTACAGCATGACCGCGCAACTGCTCGACGCGAGCGGCACCCCGGTTTCGACTCCGATCGGTCCATTGCTGGAAACGATTACGGACGGGAACACCACGACTCAAGCCGTCGATTTCCCTGCTGACTCGTTTGGCGGCGTGATTGGCGGCGGCGATGTCTTGACCGTCGATTGGACCGTGGCCGGCGGCTCCACGCCTTCGGACTGCGATGCGGCGGGCGCCACGAGCATCGACATCGCGCTCTTCGACGCGACCGGCGCGCAGATCGGCGCGGACGCGACGCCGCTGTGCACCGAGTTCCAAGCCATGATCACCGGGCTCGACCCCGGCGCGTACACGCTTGCCGCGACGCTCGTCGACGAGCAAGGCAATCCCGTAACGACGACGGTCACGGCTACGGTGAACGTCACCGACGCCGGCGCGGAGCAAGCGGTCGACTTCCCGGTCGATTCCTTCGTCACACCGACCAGCGGAAGCGGCGTC
>DASYCL010000367.1:0-10488 GCA_036500245.1 Polyangiaceae bacterium
CCTTTGCCAAGGGATCAGGTAGCTTGCCTCGTATTCTAGGTGATTGCCCACGTCGGTCATCACGAGTGGCAGCGTCGTCGCTTCGGCGTCCGAGACGGCGAAGCTCCCGCCCTCCGACAAGCTCAAGCATAGATAAGCATCCGCCGCGGCATACACGGCCATGCGCTGCTCGTAGTTGCAGCGCAGATCGCGAAACTCGAGCGTTGGCCGCGCGGCGCTCAATTTTGCGACGACTTCGCTACCCTTGTTGAAGGTGCGAAAATCCCCGAGCACGATGGGCCGCGCGTTGCGTTTTCCCTGATGAGCAATGCTCTCGACCCAGCTCGGCAGCACGGGCGCGAGCGGCACCCCATGGTGGCGCGAGAACTGCTCCGCCGTCCAGCGCGCGGCCGACAAATACCAACGATTGGCGCGCGAATACATCGCGCGCTGCGCATCACAGAACGCTCGCTCGGTCCGGCCGCGCCAACCTGGATCGCGCTCGAAATGCGTCTGCGCCGAGCCGTGGTGCAGTACGATCGTGCGCAGATTCTCCGGCACGAGCAGAGAAGTCTCGTTGCCCGTGATTACGATCGCATCCGGTTCACGCCAAGCGATGTACCGAAGCCAGGCGCGAGACCACGGCTTGGTGTTGATGCTGTTGATCTCGGGCAGCGCGCGGCGGAGCTCCCAATCGAAGCGCGGCACGCCGCTGAAACCGCCGTCTTCGAAACGCTGCGGGACGAGGCTGATCAGGCGGGGAAACTTGGCCATTTCGATCAAGTGCCGCGCAGCATACGCAGCTTGAGCCAGTTTGCCAGGAACGCCCAATCCGCGCGTTCGATCGTGCCGACTAACGTACCGAGCAGTGCAAAGGTCGAAAGCACGAGCGCGGCTTCCAGCGGCAAGCGCAGCCCGGCCGACCAAGTGACCGCATGCTTGAACCACCACGCCGGGATCGACGCGATACTCGCGAGCACGAGCACGCGCAGGAAGCCAGTGAACGGGAAGATCTGTTTGAACTTCAAGTTCGTAGCGAGCGCGATGCAATAGCAATAGTAAACGACCGACGGAATGAACGCGAGCGCCGTGCCCATCGCCGGCCCATTGAAGCCGATGACTTTGACTAAGATAGAGCAGATGATCGCGTTACTCACGAGCGACACGACTGCCGACTGAAAGATCAGGCGCGGAGCGCCGGCCGCGACGATCACCGAGCCGAACGTCGCGATCCGGCCGAGGGTGAGGATGCAATACCAACGAAACACCGGAGCCGCGCGCAGATAGCTCGAAGTAAACAGGAGCTCCATCGTTTCTTCGGAAGCGACGACGAACACCATCGTAATGGGCACGACCAAAAGCGCGGTTTTCAGCGCAGATTTGCGCCAAATGTCGATCGCCTCCGAACTCTGCCCACGCTTGAACAACTCGACGAAGCGCGGCGCGTACACCGCGCCGACCGTATACGGAATCGTGGTGATGATCGGGATCTGCCAAGCGCCAGCCTGGTATTCGGCGAGCGCCGCGACCGGAAAGAAAAACACGATCAAGTAGCGGTCGAGCTGATTGTTCAGCAGCGAGACGATGTCAGTCATGCCGAGCGGCAAACCGAAGCGCAAGAGCGTGCCCATCGAGACCGGCGAAGGGACGTGCTCCACCCCGGTGTAGAGGGCATGCACGTAGTAGAGCAAGACTCCGCCGAATACGAAGCCGAACCCGCCGATGCTGATCACCACCACGGACAGCGGCGCGCCCAGCGCGATCGGCAAGAGCGCGGCGATGGAGCTACCGATCGCTTTCACGATCCCGACGCCGGCTGCAGCGCGCGCGCGTTGCTCGACGATGAGCAGATTTGGCAGCATCTTGCCGGGCAAATCCGCGATTGGATAGAACCCGAGCAGCGCCAGGTATTTCAGCGATTCGGTCGCGGAAATGCCGTTTTTTTCGGCCGCAGCGACGTGCGTGAGGCCCGGCGCAAACCGCGCAATCAGGCTGATTCCGAGCAACACGAGTGCGCCTAGGCAACCCAACAAAAATAGCGCCTGCGCGACTTTGCGAGTGATTGCACGACGCTCAGCGGGCGAGCGCGTGGGCAGGTAAAACGTGAGCGTCTCCGGAAAGCCCGCGGTCAACACCAAGGACACCGTCGAGTAGACCAAGAGCAAGCCCGAAAGAATGCCGACGTCCGCTTTGCCGAGCAGACGCACGATCGCGAGCGGCACGATCGCTTCCGACAACGTCGCCAGGATCTTCCCCAAGACGAGCACGCCCGCTTGCTCGGAGTGCGACGCTGCCATCTAGCTCAGCGCTTTCCCGCTGCCGTCGCGGCGAGCTTCTCTTCGATCAAACCCATCAACGCCGAAACGCGGCTCGACCAAGAATTCGCCTCGGCTAGCGCGATGCGTTCCGCGCTGCCGGCACCCTCCTCCGCCAATGCTCGGTCGCATTGTTCGACGAACGATTTCGCGTCTTCAGCGACACGCACCGAGCTGAGAAACTCCTTCAGCGCGGGCAGCGGCGAAATCACGACGGGCTTGCCAGTCGCCAAATATTCGAAGAATTTGATTGGAAAAACCGACTCCGTGTACTCGTTCAAGCGATACGGAATCACGGCCACGTCGAAGCCTTTCATGTACTCGGGCAAAACATCGTAGTCCCGCGTGCCGATCACGTGCACGTTCGACAGCGCTTTCAACGCCGAAACATTGGTGCTCGGATCCGAAACGCCGATCGGGCCAATCAAGCACAAGTGATAGTTCGGCCGCGTACGCGCGAGCTCGAGCAGCCAGTCGATGTTGAGTTTGTAGTTGCTGACCGCGCCGACGAAGCCGATCACGGGCTTGGGCAGCACCGCAATTTCCTTGGGCACTCTGCTGCGTTCGTCAAGGGCGCGCTTGAAGTGATCCGCGTCGCCTACGTTGTGCACGTAGTGCGTGCCCTCGGGGTTCAGCACGCGTTTTCGTTCGTACAGCGCCGGCGCGGTGCAAAACACCAGATCCGCATTTTCGCACAGTGTGCGTTCACGCGCCGCGAGCCAGTCTGCGCGCTTTTTGTAAGCGGGAAACGCCGTATATTCGTCGACGCAATCGTAGACTAATAATTTGCGCGGCAAGCGCAACACGGTGTCACCGAAGCCCGGGTGATAGACCCAGATGATTGCGTCAGTGATGCCTTCGCGCTTCAGCCACGCGCCGGCGATGCGCACCTTCTCGTCGTAGGTGAAGCGGCAGCGCACCGCGTTGTCTTGCGGTAAGAGCTCGAGTCCAGGCGGACCCCACGAACTCCCGAGGTAAAGGTCGCCCTCACCTTTTTGCTTCAGGATACCGTCGCTCCACAGCTTGCGTGGATTGAGTAACTCCGTAGGGTTATTTTCCAACGCGCGCGCCGCGAACGCAATCGGAGAAGAAATGCCGAAATCCATGTGCACGACGCGATGCTTCTTCGCCAATCGGCTCATGATGTGCTGCTTGTTCGTCCACATGCGATCGCCCCAATCCTGGGACGAGAAGCAGACGATCGTGTGCACCGTTTCCGTCATTAGTTCGCCCGCGACGTAGCATAGCTCGCCGCAATTTGCCTGATTTGCGGCTTTTTCCGGTTCACTTCGCGCGCTCCGTGCTCTGCCCGAGCCGTTCGGCCGTCGTTCTTCGCATCCGATCGATCCAATAGCGATTGGTCAAACGCGCTTCGACTTCGGGTTTGCCGAAAGCCGAGCGGTGTGCGGCATGCCAGCGACGCAAATTCTCTTCAGAGATCTCGCGCCAATCATCGACGATCACGACCGGCAATCCTTCGTACAGCGGATCGAGCGACGAGCGTTTGACGATCACGATGTTGCCGAGCACGAGCGATTCCCAAGTGCGGTGGCAATCGAGCCCGTTCCCGTGCGGGCTCACGACGAAGGCGTAGCGCGTCTTTGCGCGCCACAAATCGGCGCGCTTCACGTTCGTGGTTTGAAATTGCACGACTGGATTGCCGGCAAGCGCGGCTTCTACCGCTTGCCGTGCGTCGCCCCACACTTGTTGTTTGTGTTTGTTGAAGTGAAAGTCCGCGTGCACCTTGAGCATGCGGCGCGCGTTCGGCTCGGCCTCCGCGACAATCCGTTCGAGCTCGGCTTCTTGCGCGGCCGGCGTCGCGGGAAAGTGTCCCCATTTGCGGCGATTGCTGATGGTGTGAAAATCGATGCCGATCGGTAGCGGCAAGATTTTGCCGGTTGCGTCCGTGCCGTCGTAATTCTGCGTGAACCAGCATAGGATTTTTGGGTTTGCCGTGAGCGCGCTGGAGCGCGAAAAACCCGACGGAATCGCCCAATCTTCGTCTCCGGTGACGAGCGTGAAACGCGCGTCGATCCGCGGCAACGCCTCTTCGACGAACTGGGGCAGCGCGATGTGGCGCGTCCACACCAAATCTCCGTCGCGCACGCGGTCGAATGCTTTGGGATCGAAGCGCAGCGGCGGACGACCCCCGCGCTGGCGTTTCACGAAGTCCACGCCGCCGTTGTGATCGCAGAGTAAACCGAGCCCGCGACTCCACACGTACTTCGTCGCGGTGAATGGGCCGTTCACGAGCGAGCGGTAGTGGGCGACGAAAGCCGACCCTGCCCCGGCCGCGCCGCCTACGGCGAACACCCAAAAATTCAAGACCGGGCCTCGTCGAGCGCGCGCCGATAACACGCAATGGTTTGCGCGGCGCAGCGCTGCCAAGTGAAGCTCTTCGCGTGCAAAAGCCCGCGCTCGCGCAATGAAGCGCGGAGCGCGTCATCCGAAACGATGCGCCGAATGCCGCCCGCGAGCGTCTCTTCGTCGATGCTCGGAATCGTGAGCGCCGCGTCGCCGGCGATTTCGCCGAGCGCCGAAAGCGTGCTCGTCAAGGTCGGTGCGCCCGAAGCCATCGCTTCCAAAATTGGCAACCCAAACCCTTCGTACGACGACGGAAATATGTACGCGAGGCAGCGGTGGTAGAGCGCGATCAGAAGCTCATCCTCGATGTAGCCGAGGATGTGCACGCTGCCTTCGACTCCGTTTTCGCTGACGGCGCGTTCGAGCCGTGCGCGTTTGCGCGGCGAAATCGGGCCCGCGAACAGCAATTTTACGTCCTTAGCAACGCCGCTTCGCGCGAACGCGCGCACCAAGAGCGGCAAATTCTTGCGCGCGTCGCTCGCGCCCAAACACAACAAGAACGGGGCGGAAAAGCCGAGCCGCGCGCGCACTCGTTCGCCTTCGTCTTCTGCGGCAGCCGCGCTGAAGCGCTCGTGATCCACGCCCGAATACACGACGTCGATGCGATCTTCGGCGATGCCCAAATACTTCACCAAGTCCCGCTTGGTCGATTCGCTGATCGCGATCACACGCTGCGCAGTGCGATAACGCGCGGCATCTCGCGCACGTTGCAGGGCGCGCGCGCCGGGCAGCGGCGCGAGGTAGTCGTGCGCGAGCACGAGCGGAATCAGATCGTGACAAGTGACGATGCGCGGCAAGCGCCGGTCCAGCGGCGTGCCGGGCGGATCGGGCAAATGTAGCAAACGGGCGCCGCTCTTTTGCGCCAAACCGCCGATGAACAAACGGCGCTCGAGCTTATGGCGCTGGTATTGCCAATCACCGACGGCGATCGACGGATCGCCGGCAAATTGCAGCGTGGAATCGAGCGCGCCGTCGAGCGAACCGTGATGCCGTGTGAGCCCGACGATCGAAAGCTCGTCCGGCGCGCGCGCCGCGAGCGCGCGGCACAAGCCTTTCACGTAGCGACCGATGCCACGTTCGCGTGACGGCGTGTTGAGCGCGGTCATGTCGACCAGCACATCAAACACGCGCGACTCCCGGGCCCGCGACTGCGGCTTCGCGGTACACTTCGAGAGTTTCGCGTGCGGCTCGGTCCCAGCTGAATGCGCCCGCTCGTTCGAGGCCGCGCGCGCGGAGCTCGCCACGCAGGGATGGATCGCGCAGTTTGCGCATCGCCGTCGCGAGGCCCGCGGCGTCCCCGACCGCGACGTGCAGGCCTGCGCCCCCCAATACCTCGACCAACGCGGGCGTGTCGCTCGCGATCACCGGACACCCAGACGCGATCGCTTCGAGCACGGGAATGCCGAAACCTTCTACGAGCGACGGCTGCAAGAGAGCGCGCGCGCCTTGCAACACCGTCACGAGCTCGGGCTCGGAAAGCGTGGGCAACCACTTGACCTGCGCAGAAATCCCGAGTTTTTCCGCGAGCTTCGCGAGCCCTTTGCCACGCCGCGTGCGCTGCACCAAAACCAATAACTCTTCAGGGTTACGTTCGCGCGCGAACGCCTCGAGCACGAGCTGATGCGCCTTGTACGGCTCGTTCTTGCCCACAACGATGTAGTACGGCGCTTCGCTGCCGATCAACTGCGCGGCGCGACGGCGCGCGTCGTCCAAATCGGCGGGTGGCACGAAGGCCGAGCCTGCCGCGTTGTGAATCACGCGCACGCGCGCCGCGGCTTCTGGCCGCACCGCGCGAATGCGATCCGCGGTCGCGCTCGAAACCGCAATCAGGCGCGTCGCGTCGCGGAGCGCCGTACGCATGCCGGCTTGGTAGAAGCTCGCGCGAGCACGGTGCAAGAGCGGACGCGCATCGACTTTTTCCGGATGCTCGAGCCACATCAAGTCGTGGATCGTGACCACGGTCGCGCAGGGCAAGCCGCGGCCGAGCAAGCTGAACGGGAAATGCATCACGTCGCTCGGCTCGAGCGCGTCGAGCGAGCTCGGTCGAAACAGCGTGCTGAGCCCGTCGGCGACGGCAGGCACGGGCACGCATGTGACGTTCGCCTCCGAAATCGGCGCGGGCCGTTCAGGATGCGTCCAGAGCCTAAATTGCGCTGCGGGTGCCAGCACGGGCATGCGCTCGATCAGCGCAGCGACGCAATTGCCAATGCCGCTCGGACGCGCGCGCACGTAGCGAGCGTCGATCACGAAGCGACCCGAGCTCGGCAACGATTCAACCTTGAACGAGCGGGAGACGGCGCGCGCCGTCGAAATCGAGCGGCTGCGAGCGCCATTCGTCGTATGCGCTTTGCGTGCGCACGCAGCCGATAGTGCAGGCGTCCGCGCAGGTTTTCTTGGTGTAAAACTGCGTCTTCAAATCGTCGTGCGTGTATTCGAGGAGCGGCTTTTTGAACACGCCGCGCGTCTGCGAGCACCAATGCACGTCACCGAACTCGTCGACGTACAAGTAGCGACTGCCAGCGCGGCATTTGAACGGCGCGTGGCCCTCGCGCAAAATGCGTTCGCGGTAGTCATGCGCCTCGCGGAAGCGGCGACCGCCGAGCATCTCCTTCACACGCGCGAACGCGCGCTGCCCGGCTTCATCCAAATGCATTTGGCCGGTGCCGTCGTGGAGCACCAGCACGCGCGGGCGAAAGCCGAATTCCTGCGCAGTTTCCACGACCGTGAGCGCTTCTTCCGGACTCGTCGCGCCGAGCACCGCGCTCAACACGACCTTGAATTTCGCGGTCTTCGCTAGCATGCGTAGCTTCGGCAACATCGGCTTCAAGACTTTGACGGTCACGTCGTTCGGCGTCACGCCGTCGACGCTGACTTGAAGTTCCATCAGGCCTGCGTCGTTCAGTGCCTGCACCTTCTTTTCATTCATGAGATACGCGTTCGATATCATCATGACCTTGTGGAAGGATTTGCCGCGCGCGTAGCGGATCAACTCGTTGATGTGCGGGTTCATCATCGGCTCGCCACCGGTGAACTCGAGGCTGAACGTGCCGAGCTCCTTCAGCTTGTCGATGCGACCACGTAAAACATCGAGCGGCACTGGCTCCGAAGTTTCGTCGAACTCATTGCAGTAGCCGCAGCTCAAGTTGCAGCGGCGGATCACCACCAGCTGGGCGAGAAACGGTGCATATAAGCCGCGGGAAACCAGGCCCATTGGACGGCACCTTCTAGCCTCAAATCGCGCGGGCGCAAAATTCGGGCTGTTTTTTCGCTCTTTGGACCGGGTTCACGAGCTCAGTGAATGCGTTGTCCGGGCTTCGCGCCGCTGTCCGGCGAAAGCACGAACACTTCGCTCCCGCCCGGGCCGGCCGCGACGACCATGCCTTCGCTCGTGCCGAACTTCATTTTACGCGGCGCGAGGTTGGCGACGATCACCACCAAACGTCCCACCAGTTGTTCCGGCGCGTACGCCGCCTTGATGCCGGCGAAGATCGTGCGCGTGTGCTCGCCGCCGAGACTCACGGTCAGCTTCAACAGTTTGTTCGCTTCCGGAATCGCCTCGGCATTGAGCACGCGCGCGACGCGCAAATCGACTTTGGCGAAATCGTCGATCGAGCACTCTGCGGCGAGCGGTTCGGCAGCGAGTGCAGCGCCATCGTCGGCACTGGCATTCGCGTTGCCGTTTTGCGGCGTGGGCTGAGCCTTGGCGCTCGCGGCATCGGTCGCGGCATCGCGGCTCGCCGCAATCACGGCTTCTAATTTTTGGGGGTCCACGCGCTGCATCAAGTGCGAAAATTCGCCGACCGCCGTGCCGACGAGTGGCGTTTGTGCAGCCTCGAAACTCGCGAACGACGCGCTCAACAACTTCTCGCTCTCTGCGGCGAGCTTCGGCAAAACCGGCGCCAAATACACGATCAATTGCCGATACAAGTTCAGCGCGACGGTGCACACGTCGCGGAGCGCCCCGGCTTTTTCCGGCTGTTTCTTCAGCTTCCAGGGCTCTTCGCGGTCGATGTACTCGTTCGCGCGATCGGCGAGCGCCATGATCAGCCGCATCGCGCGCGCAAAGTCGCACGACTCGTACGCTTCCGCGATTTCCTCGCCGCGCGCCGCCGCTTCGCGAAATAGCCCGCCATCTTCCGGATAGCTCGGCGAAAGTCCACTCTCCTTCACGAAACGCGCGGTGCGGCTCGCGAGGTTCACGACCTTGCCCACCAAATCCGAATTCACCTTGGCGACGAACTCATCCAAATTCAAATCGAGATCGTCCACCTTCGAGCCGAGCTTGCTCGCGTAGAAATAGCGCAGGTGCGCTGGATCGAGGTGCTCGAGGTACGTCGAAGCGAGCACGAAGGTGCCCTTCGATTTCGACATCTTCTCGCCGTTCACCGTCAAAAATCCGTGTACCTGCACCCTTTTCGGCAAAGGAAAATCAGCCGCGTGCAGCATCGCGGGCCAAAACAAGGTGTGGAAGTAAACGATGTCTTTGCCGATGAAGTGATAGATCTCCGTGTTTTGCGAGCGCCACCAATCATCGAAGCGTTCGCCGTGCGCGTCGCACCACTCGCGCGTCGCCGCCATGTAACCGATCGGCGCGTCGAACCACACGTACCAGTAGTGTCCCGGCGCGTCCGGGATCTCGAAACCGAAATACGGCGCCGGTCGCGACACGTCCCAGTCGCGCAGCTCTTCCGCCAAAAAATGGCCCTTCAAATAGTTTGCGATTTCCGGCTGCAAGCGCCCGGGCTCCTGCGTCCAGTCATTCAAGAATGCGTGCAGCTTCTCGATCTGCACGAACAAGTGGAGCGCGCTCTTGAGCTCAGGGACTGCTCCGCTGAGCGTGCTGATCGGATTCTTGAGTTCGGTCGGGCTGTACGTGCTGCCGCAGTTGTCGCATGAATCGCCGTATTGATCGGGCGTGCCGCATTTCGGACAATTGCCCTTCACGAAGCGGTCCGCCAAGAACACACCTGCTTTGGGATCGAACAGCTGCGTCACCTCGCGCTCGACGACGAAGCCCTTCTTGCGCAAAGATGCCCAAATCTCGGCGCAATATTCACGATTTTTGGGCGAATGCGTACTGCCGTAGTGATCGAACGCGACCTGAAAGCCCGCAAAGTCCCGGCGATGCGCCACGTTCATCGCGCCGATCAGCTCTTCTTCGCTGCGCCCCTCTTGGCGTGCGCGGATCATGATCGCCGTGCCGTGCGTGTCGTCCGCGCACATGTAAATCACGCGCGCGCCGCGCATGCGCTGAAAGCGCACCCAAATGTCGGTTTGGATGTACTCCACCAAATGCCCGAGGTGAATGTGCCCGTTGGCATAAGGCAGCGCGCTGGTAACGAGGATTTTGCGGTCTGTGCGAGTCGTCATTGCCGAAGGCCGCGGAGGCTAACATCGTTCGATAGAAAGACCACGCTCGCGCGGCTTTACCCGCTGCGTGAGCGCCTCCACCCAAGCTCGCTTGGGTGGATTGCGACAAGAAGACACCGAGACACGAGAGACGCAAAGGACTGAAGATTTTTGGTCCTCACACCCGGGGACCAAAAATCTCTCGGTCCTTCCAAGTGGTCTCGGGTGTACGCTGCGCCCGACAGCGATGAAAGCACTCGTTCTCTGCGGCGGCCGCGGCACTCGTTTGCGCCCGTACACCACCGTGATCCCGAAGCCGCTGATGCCGATCGGGGACTATCCCATCCTCGAGATTTTGCTGCAGCAACTGCGCGCGGCCGGCGTGCGGGACGTGGTGCTCGCGATCGGTTACATGGGCCAGCTGTTTCGTGCCTTCTTCGAGAACGGCGCGCGGCTCGGCTTGAACATCGAATACGTGACC
>DASYCL010000368.1:0-7446 GCA_036500245.1 Polyangiaceae bacterium
ATCTTCATGCGGCATTCCTCAGGCTTTTTTCGATCGATGAGCGGAGCGAGTCGAGCTCGACCGGCTCGATATTGCGCCGACCGAAACGCAGCGCTTCGGACGTAGAAATGGCTTGCACGAGCGGCTCGGCGCGCGTGCCGAGCTGCGTGCGCAGCGCTTCGACCGTCACGCCGCTCTCGGCAACACCCCAGCGCTTCGAGAAATGCACGACGATCAGCCGCTGCGCGGCCTCGAAGAAGGCGCTCACGCTGCCGGTCCGCGCGCTGCGGCGGAGCGTTCGGCGCAGCGCCGACTCGGGATCGCGGCTGCGGCCTCGACGCACGAGCGCGGCACCGAGCAAGAGCAGGAGGATGGGTGAAAGGCGGAGCGCGACGGTGCTCGGCTTTTCGAGCAGCGCGTTGGGGGCGGGCGGCGGCAGCGCGCGCGGCACGCTATTTCCGGCGCTTTCGCGCGGCGCCGACGGTGCCGCCAGCGGTGCTTGCGGTGGCGCGTCGAGCGCCGCTGGACCTTCGACCATCAGCTCGATGGGTGCGCTCGCGATCGAGCCGTAGCGTCCGGCGATCGGATCGAACGCGGGCAGCTCGACCGGCGGCACGGTGAGCGCGCCGCCGTGAGTCGGAATCAAGACCTGTTCGAAGATTTTCTGCGCGCGTTTTTTGCCGGCGGAGGGTTCGCTCTTCGCGCTCATGGGGTACGCCTTCCAGTCCGTGGAGCTGGCCACACCCTGCAGCTCCACGCGATCCAGATCGCCGTCGCCAGTCACCGAAACGGTGAGCGTGATCGGCTCGTTCGCCCGCGCAGTCGGCGCCGATAGCGACGCGCGCAGATCAAAGCGCCCGACGGCGCCGCTGAAGTTTGCGGGTTGATCCGTGACCGGCAGCGCGCGCACGTCGAGCGGGTGCGCGCTTGCTTTCAGTGTCAGGGCCTCGTCGTGCGCGCGGCCGAGCAGCGGCTCGCCGAAGCCCATCGGCAAGGAGCGCTGCATCGACTGAAACAGACGTTGGATGCCGTTCGGATCGAAGGGATCGGCGCCCATGAGCCCTTGAAAAGGATCCGCGTCGGGATCCGTGTCGGGCGCTGCCGGCACCGGCGCTGGCGCCGCTTCGTGAAAGCGAATGCGCACCGGCAGCTCGACCGAGAGCGCGAGCGGGCTGGCGCTCGACGGCGTGATCGTGCCCGTCCAAGTCGCCACGAGCACGGGCTCACCGCCGATGATCTGCGTCGATTGCCGCGGATCGCGCGCGAGATCGGTCGTGAAAATGCCGTCCGATTTGAGCTGCGGCAAGCCTTCCAGCGTGACGCCGTCGAGCGCGCGAAAGCTCGCGCTGATCGTGATTGGAACTGCTTGCCCGAGCCAAGCCTTCGCGCGACCGAGCTCGACCCGCAACCAAGCGCGGCTGGAATGAGCGCTGCTCACGCTACTCGCAGCGAGCGCGCCGCTCGCGCCGGTCGGCGCCGCGAGAGCCGGAGTCGAGCCGAGCGCGACGAGGCCGGCGAGGCTCAGCGCAATGGACAATTTCTTCGGCGAGTACATCACTCACCAATCCTTCCGCGGCACGTCGTCGCGTTCGGGTGGGGCCGACTCTCCGAAGCGGACGTGACGCTCTTCACCGCGCAGCGAACCGAGCAGCGCGCGTGCATCGCGGGCCGACAACGTCTTTGGCGCGGCGCCTTCGCCCCGATCGGAGTTAGCGCGTGGGCCGTTCGCCGTGCGAGCGCCCGGATTTCTAGGTTCACCGTTCGCGTCAGCATGATCGTTGCCTTTCTGGTCATGACCAGCGCGCTCGTCGTTCTTGCCGTGCTCGCCAGGTTTCTGGGGCTCGCCGCCTGCGCTCGAGCCAGCGGACTGGCCACGCTCGCGGCCGCTCTTTTTGCCTTGTTGCTCTTGGTTCGCGCCGCCATTTTTCTTGTCGCTCTGGTTCTGCTCGTCATTCTTTTTGCCGCTCTGGTTTTGCTGGTTTTGCTGCGGCTTCTGCTTCTGTTGGTTCTCGAGCTCGGCGAGCTTGCGTTTGACGAAATCGCGGTTGAACTTCGCGTCCGCGTCGTTCGGGCTCAACTTGAGCGCGCCGTCGTAGGAGGCGATCGCGGCTTTCCAGCGCTCGATGGTTTTTTCCGGACCGTCCTTCAGCGTCGCTGCGCCGAGGCGGTAGCGCGCATCGCCCAGATCGTAGAGCACGCGCTCCTGTAGTTTTGGATCGGCGAGCGTGAGCGCATGCTCCAGCGCTGCTTCAGCGGCGTCGAAACGGCCGGCGCGGTAAGCGGCGTCGCCCGCGTCGACCGCGAGGCGCGGATCTTTCGGATGCGCGCTTTGCTCGGCCGCGTACTCTCGCGCCGAATCCGCGAATTTGCCGGCTTTGTACGCTCGTTCGGCGCTTTGCACCGAGGCATGCGCCGCAGCAGGGAGGAGCAGCACGCAGGCCGCAGTCGCCGCGGCCGCGGCCTGTCCGAGCCCAGCGCCACGCGCGCGCCGTTGCGAGCGGCGGCGCATGCGCCAGCCTAGACCGAGCAGTGCGTCGCCCGCGAGCGCAAGTAGTGACAGCGCGAGCGGCAGCGCGAACCACTCACGATAGACGCGCTGCACGCGCGCGCCCTGCTCCAGGTGCGCGAGCGGCGCGAGCGACTCGGCGTACAAGCGATCGAGTCCGCCGCCGTCGGCACCGAGCGAGCGATAGGTTCCGTGCGCCGCCTGGGCGATCGCTCGCAAGCCGGGTTCGTCCAAGCGCGAGCGCACTGGGTTGCCGTTTTCATCGCGCAGCACGCCGACGGTCGCGCCTCGCTCGTTCTTCAGGGGCACGAGCTCGCCCGCGGGGGTGCCGACGCCCACCGTATCGATCCTGATGCCCGCGTTGCCGGCGCGCTTTGCAGCCTCGAGCGCTCCGCCCGCCAAATCTTCGCCGTCGGTGAGCAGCACCATTAGTTTTTGGTTGCCTGGATCGGCCTTCAGCGCCAGAGCGCCGGCGTCGATCGCGCGGCCGATGTCGGTGCCCGGGTGCCCGATCAACGAGCTGTCGAATGCATCCAGCGTCTCGAGCAACGCGCCGTGATCGAGTGTCAGCGGGCTCTCGAGATAAGCGTCGCCCGCGAACCCGACGAGCCCGATGCGATCCTCCGGAGCGCGATCGACCAAATCGCGCACCGCGAGCTTCGTTCGCTCGAGACGCGTCGGGCTCACGTCGTCGC
Source organism: Polyangiaceae bacterium (assembly GCA_036500245.1). GTDB lineage: Bacteria > Myxococcota_A > Polyangia > Polyangiales > Polyangiaceae > PMG-095. The sequence goes on from DASYCL010000368.1 coordinate 3,181, forward strand.
TGTTCATGCTCTTCGAGGTGTCGAGCACGAGCAACAGATCGGTACCTTTGCGATCCAGGGTTTGCCATTCCTTGCCTTGCTGAGGCCGAGCCAGCGCCACGAAACCCAGCGCGACCGCGAAACAAGAGACGAACACGCGCAGCCAGCGTCGGAAGCGGGACGGCAGCGCGCCGGAATCGACGAGCCGCGCGCCCGAAAGCAGATCGAGGGCGCGCGCGGTGAGGCGCTCGCCGCGCACCCGAAGTACGAAAAGCAGCGCAAAAACTAGCGCGCCGATGATGAGCCAATGGGGTTCTGCGAAACGCATGGGTCGATCCTTCCTCTCAACAAGGCACGCGACGAAACCGTGTGGCGGACAATCCGAGCTCGGAGACGAGCAAGATCAATCCGGGCAGCGCGAACCAGGCGAACTGCTCTTCGCGTGTGATGAACGCGTTCGAGCGGTGCGTGGTCTTCTCGGCGCGGTCGATCAGCGCGTACACGTCGTGCAGCGAGCGAGTGTCGGTGGCGCGGTAAAACGAGCCGCCGGTGAGCTCGGCCACTCGTCTCATGCTCGGCTCATCGACGTCGACCGTGGCCTTGACGAGCTTCTCTTGCCCGTCCGGCTCGGTGAACGGCACGAGCGCTTCGCCCGACGAGCCGACGCCGATGGTATAGACCTTGACGCCGAGCGCCTTGGCCGCCTCGGCCGCCGCAGCCGGCGAGATCTTGCCGGCGTTGTTCTGACCGTCGGTCAAAAGCACTAGGATTTTCGATTTGGCTTGCTGTGCGTCGAGCCGCCGCACGCCGGACGCGAGCGCCGAACCGATCGCGGTGCCGTCACCGACTTGGCTTGCATCGAGCGCGTCGAGCCGCCCGAGCAACCAATCGTGATCCAGGGTGAGCGGGCTCACGAGGTAAGGTTGGCCTGCGAAGGCCACGAGCCCGATGCGATCACTTTCGCGATCGCGGACGAAGCGAGCCACCACGTCTTTGGCCGCGTCGAGCCGACTCGAGCGTCCGTGAGGACCGACCATGTCGCGCGCCTGCATCGAGCCGCTCACGTCCATCGCCAACATGATGTCCACGCCGGAGGAATGCACTTCGGCATGCCGCTTTTCGAGGTTCGGTCGCGCCAGCGCGACGACGAACAAAGCCGCGGCAATCCAGCGCAAGAGCGGCAGGATTCGGCCCCAGCGGCTGCGTCGGGTCTTGCCTAGCTCGCGCACGAGCTCGGTGTTCGAATAGGCCACGGCGCTCGGCCGGCCCGCGCGGCCGAGCCACCAGGTGAACAGCCCGAGCGGGATCAACAGCCACAACATTGCGGGGTGCTGGAAGTGAATCATCGGATCGCCTCCACTGGATTTGGGTTTGCGATTGGCGGCGAGCTTGCGCTTTGGGTCTGGGGTTCCGGCGGCGCGAACAAACGCGAGACGAAACTGCGAGCGCGCTCGGTCTCCGCCAAGAGCGCGCTCGCCTCGAGTCGGCCGAGCGCGAAACGCGTCAGATCACAGGTCGACAGCAGCTCGAGCAACGTGGGCACGTCGACCGCGCTGCCACGCGCGAGCGCAGCCCAATCGACGGCCGCGAGCTCGCTGGTCGTGTCTGGATGAACCTCGCGCTCGAGCTGCGCGGCGAGCGCGCCGCGCAGCGTCACCGACACGAGCTCCGCCCACTCGCGGCATTTGCCGACGCGAGCGAGCTCCGCCGCTCGGTCGAGCGCGCGCGCTGCCTGCTGTGCCGGCGTGAGCGCGCGGCGCGCGCGTTCGCGAAGATAGCGAACACAGCCAAAAATCAGGCCTGCGAGCAGCGCTGCGGCAATCGCCGCGAGCGCCCAATACCACCACGGTGGGATGGCAATCAGCGGTCGGATATCGCGGATATCGTCCGCGGGCTTCGGGGCCGCGAAGCTCGGAGCCGCGAACGCAGCGCTCAGCAGCGTCGCGCTCAGGCAGCCGACGGCAATCTTCCAGGGACGAGTCTTCACGCTCTCCCTCCTCGCGCTCTGAAAAAACCGATCAGCGGACCGAGGTACGGCTTCAGCGTGTCGACCTCGAGCAGATCGACGTGGGCGGAACGGACGAGCTCGCGGATGCGCTGGTCCGTCTCGCGCCCGACGGCCTCGATCCGGGCACGTTGCTTTTTGCTGCTCGTGTCGAGCTCGATGACCTCCCCCGTTTCGGCGTCCTCGATGGTCAAGAGACCGACCGCTGGGAGCGAACGATCGATCTCGTCACGGACGCGAATCGCGACCACGTCGTGGCGTCGAGCGAGCGCGCGGAGCTCCGGTCGCGCCCGCTCGAGGCCGCTTTTCCCGAGCGCGAAGTCCGACAGCAACACGATCACCGCGCGCCGCTTCAGCTGCTCGCGGACGAAGCTCAGCGTCGAGGCGAGCTCCGTCCCGCGGCCGCGTGGCTCGAGCTCGACGAGATCGTTGACCAGGCGAAACGCGTGCCGGCGGCCGCGCGCAGGCGGCACGAACGACTCGACTCGGTCGGTGAACGCTGCCAGCCCGACGCGGTGATCGCTCTGCACCGCGGCGAGGGCGAGCACGCTGGCCATCTCGATCGCCTGCTCGCGCTTCGATAGCTCGCCCATACCGACCGAGCCCGATGCGCTCAAATCGACGACGAAGATCACGGTCAGCTGGCGCTCTTCGCGATATTTTTTGACGAAGGTGCGGCCCGCGCGCGCCGTGGCGCTCCAATCGATCGAGCGCACGTCGTCGCCAGGCTCGTACTCGCGGACTTCGTCGAAATCCATACCGCGCCCGCGGAAGCGCGACTGGACCCCGCCGTGAAATGCATCCGTGCTCAACCGCCGCGTGCCGATGGCGATGCGGCGGACCCGCTCTGCCAGGCGCTTGGCAGGGTTCTTCGCGGGATCGCTTGGGCGCTTCACGGCGACACCACGGTTTGCAGCACGCGCTGCACGATTTCATCGCCGTCCACGCCGCTCGCTTCTGCTTCGAAGCTCAGCGCGACGCGGTGGCGGAGCACGTCCGGCGCAACGTCCTTCACGTCTTGCGGCACGACATAGCCGCGGCGCTGGAGGAACGCCGTCGCGCGCGCTGCGAGCGTGAGCCCAATCGTGCCGCGCGGCGAAACGCCCGCGCGCAGCATGCCTTCGATTGGCACCTTGTATCGGCCCGGCTCGCGTGTCGCGGCGACCAGCCGCACGATGTAGTCGCGCACCGTGTCGTCGAGATAGATCTGATCCACGACGCGGCGTGCGTGAAGCAGTGCATCGACGGACACCGTCGGCGCGACCGCGGTCTGCGGATCTGTCACCGCCATCGAGTCGAGGATGGCGCGTTCTTCAAAGATATCCGGGTAGCGGACCTGAACCTTGAGCAGGAAGCGATCGAGCTGAGCTTCGGGCAGGGGATAGGTGCCCTCCTGCTCGAGCGGGTTTTGCGTGGCGAGCACCAGGAAAGGATCGGGCAGCGCGAAGGTCTCGTCGCCGAGCGTGACTTGGCGCTCCTGCATCGCCTCGAGCAGCGCGCTCTGCACTTTCGCGGGCGCGCGATTGATCTCGTCGGCGAGCACGAAATTGGCGAATACGGGGCCGCGCTTGGCCTCGAAGGTGCCGGTTTGCGCGCGGTAAATCGTCGTCCCGACGATGTCGGACGGCAGCATGTCCGGCGTAAACTGAATGCGACCGAAGCGCCCGCCTTCCACGCAGCCCGCGAGCGTCTTCAGCGCGAGCGTCTTGGCCAGCCCGGGCACGCCTTCGAGCAAAATGTGCCCGTTCGTGATGAGCCCGACAATCAGCCGATCGACGAGCAGCTTCTGTCCGACGATCACCGTGGCCATTTGCCGCTTCAACGGCTGCACCCAAAGAGAGGCTTCGTTGACACGAGCTTCGAGCGCGCGGATCTCGGGGGCGATGATGGGACTCACGCCGGGAGGCGGCCCCGAGTTGCGAGTAGGTTCGGTCGTCTGCGAGATAGCCATATTCCTTGCTCCGGTCTGGGGCTCGACCTTCGAGCCTGGAGGGAGCGTGGACTCCGACCCTTGCTCCTGCCCTTCGCGAACATGACAACGATGAAAGACTCCAGTTGGGGCCGCGAGCGGGTACAGTGAGTCCCTCCTCGTGCACTCCCTTCGGTGTGCACTCCCTAAAACGCGTCAGAGCATCCTTCATCGCCTCCGAGAGTGCTCTCATCGAGTCCAGCGGGTCCCCGCGGATCGCCGGTAACTAGATTTTTTATAATCGTGCTATTACGGGAGCACACTTTTTTAGATCTGTGCTACGAGCGCCGGAGGTGAACCGCTTCGGGAGATC
>DASYCL010000369.1:0-9167 GCA_036500245.1 Polyangiaceae bacterium
GGGATCCAAAGACCACGGCCAAGGTTTGGCTACTCGTCTCTCAAGCCACCGGCGGCACGGCCGGAACTTGGCGCACGCAAGACGGCGGCACGACGTGGAAGCAAGTCAGCAAGAACGAGCACAACCACGGCCAGTGCCAGATCTACCAGAAGGACGGCATCGTCTTTTTGCCCGGCGTGTACGCGGACGAAGGTTGGGGCGTGCTGCGCAGCGAGGACTTGGGCGTGACTTGGACTCACCTTGGCAGCGGCCAATCGCAAGGCGTCGTTTTCGGCACGAGCAAGAACCTTTACGCGCAGAACCCTGGCGCCTCGATGGGCACCATGGATCAGAGTCAGTCCGAGCGCGCCGCGCAACCCGGCGACACTTGGTCGACCTGGGCACTCACCATGACGAACGGCCCGAAGCGCGCCGCGGTAACTTCTGACGGCACGCACAACATCATCGTCGGCGGCAACTGGAACGCGGGGCTCTGGCGCTACGTCGAGCCTTGAGCGCGAACCGGAATGCGGGTAGGGCTGCGATTTCGGCCGCTCTGTGTAACGATTCGCCACGCGGCTCTTCGAGGACCGCTCCCCGATCATGAATAAGTCGAGCGTCGATGGTGCGAGCAAGGGCGCGTTCGGTGTCGCGCTCTTCCTCACGGTGATCGCGCAGCTCATCGACGATTCGCTCGCGACGCTTCTGCTCGCTCCACTGATCTACCTGATCGTGGTGTTCGTGATGAGTCGCGTGCCGATTCGGCTGTCGATGCTCGGCTTGATGTTTGCGGCGATGACGCTGCAGGACTCTGCGGACTCGTCGGCCGCGAAGTTCATCCCTCCGTTTGCCGGTGTGGGCGCGGTCTTATTCACGCATTTGAACGCGGTCGATCGCCAAGTCGTGCCCGGCTGGGTGTCCTTCTCGGGCGTCGATTTCTTCCTGATCGCGCTCTTCCTGATCGCGCTATCGCGCAGATCGAACAAATCGAAGCTCGACAAAGTCGGCAATTTTCCGGTGCCGCGCCCGCTCACGCGCTTCGCCTACTTGTCGCTCGGCAGCACGGCTTGGGTTTGGATGCTCGGCTTGGCTCGCGGCGGCGACTTCAGGATGTCGCTCTGGCAGCTCAACCGCGTCATGTACTTGCCCGCGCTGTTCCTGCTTTTTGCGTTGAGCTTGCGCGGACCGAAAGATCTCGGCGCGCTGCTCAAGGTCATCCTGGTCGCGGCGACATACAAGGCGCTGCTTTGCTTTTACATCGTCATGACCGTGACCTTGCCGCCCGACCCGCTGACGGGCAGCACTCGTCCGGCCTGGGCCACGAGCCACCAAGATTCGATCCTGTTCGCGACCGCGTTCGTTTCGGTGCTCGCGGTGCTGCTCGAACGCGCGGTGCCGCGCAAGCAGATCAAGTGGTACGTGCTCTTGCTGCCGATTTTGGCGGCCGGAACCTGGGCCAACAATCGACGCATGGCTTGGGTTCAAGTCGCGATGGTGTTCGTCACCGTTTACTTGATTTCGAACCCGAATAACCCGGTCAAGCGCAAGATCACGCGCGCGATGTACCTCGCGCTGCCGGTGGTCGCGGTTTACCTCGCTGTGGGTTGGGGTTCCGAGTCGAGGATCTTCAAGCCGGTGCACATGCTGCGCTCGGTCGTCGAACCGTCCACGGACGCGTCGACGCTCTGGCGCGAGCTGGAGAACTTCGACATCATCATGACGTTCCGCACGAGCCCGATCTTCGGCACGGGCTACGGCTTCCCATACCTCGAAGTCGTCGAGCTGCCCGCGGTGGAGTACGATCTCGAGCGCTACGCGCCGCACAACAGCATCCTCGGGCTGTGGGCGTACGGCGGTTATGTCGGCTATGCCACGTTGACACTACTGTGGGCCGTCGGCGTGTACTTCGCCCTTCGTACTTATCGTGCTTCGAAGGAACCGGCGTATCGAGCCGCATCGCTCGTCAGCTTCGGGACAGTGCTCGTCTACCTGATCCAGTGTTGGGGCGATCTCGGGGTCGGCAGCTGGATCGGCGTGTTCAGTGTGGCTCCGGCACTGGCGACCGCAGGCAAGCTCGCCGTCGCTTCCGGACAATGGCCGGCATTGAAGCCCGCGCCGGCCGCCGCCGCGGTCGCCGCGAAATAAGCCGAAGCTCGTCTGCGTCGTCGCGAGCGAGCGCGCGAAGCTGCGCTCAGATGCGGCCGAACAAGAACATCAGCGCGAAGACGTAAAACGCTTCGAATAGCAGCATCCCGATGATCACGCGGCGGAGCCCCTTGCGCGGGCTCGGCTCGCGCGCCGCCAGCGCGGGCACCGCGATGGTCGCGATCACGATCGAGAGCAAAACCAGCTTCGACATCTGTCCAAGTCAATTCGTCGTGTAGTCGAAATCGTAGCGCATGATCGCGTCGTCCGGCACGGGCACTGGGCCGTTGAAGCCGCAGGTCGAGTGCCAGATGAAGAAAGCTTTTTGCTGTGTCGAGTAAACGACTCCAGAGGCGCGGTTGCTGTCCGGGTAGGGCAACGCGCTGCTCACCGGGGCCCAAGTCGCGCCGCGATCGGCGGAGATCACGAGGTACTGCGCGCCGAGCGTCGCGAGCCTGCCGTCTGGCAACTCGAGGAGAGCAGGACCTGCGACCACGCCCATGCCGACCACGTCCATCCAGGTCACGCCGTCGTCCATACTGCGCGTTACGTTGTTGCCGTTCGGTCCGACCCAATAAATGGAGTTGTCCATCGCGCGCGTTGGTGGGCTGAAGCCGCCGGACGTCGAGACTTGTGCCCAGGTCATGCCCGCATCGGTGGTGCGCCAGATGCCACTTTGCCCGCCGCCGTAACCGCCGCAGCCGACCAAGAACGTTTGCGCGTCGATCACGAGCGGCAGCGTGCAATTGGTGTTGCCTGGCAGACCATTCCTGATGTCCGCCCAAGTCTGGCCGCCATCCATGGACAGGCGCAGCGTCATCGCGCCTTCGTGCCCGCCGATGACCATCGTTTTGCGATCCGGATCGCTGAAATCGATGCTGATCAAATCGTTGTGATTGGTGTCGGGCAAACCCGTGAGCGTCGCGCCGTCGTCCTTCGTCTCGTAGGCGCCGTTGTTGTTGTAGGTACCGACCTCCCACCAGCGGTTCGTGTCCGCGGGGTCATAAACCACGGTGCTCATGCGGTTGGTGATTTGATCGGAGCTCGGGTCGGTGCCGAGCGCGGCCCAGGTCATGCCGCCGTCGGTGCTGCCCCAAATCCCTTTTTGCGCGACGCCGGCGATCAACAAATCTTCGTCCGGCTTCGCCGACATGCCCGAGAGGTTGCCGCACTCCGAGTCCATGCCTTTCAAGTTCGAGGTGACGTTCACCCACTTGCCGGTAGGAATGTTCGCGCCGCCGGCGAGCCCGCTCGTGCCCGCGCTGCCGGACGACCCCCCGCTCGAGGTCCCGTTGTTGTTATTGCCGGTTGGGCAGGACGTGTAAAACGTGCAGCCCGTAGCGAGCACGACAGCAAGTAAAGCCCCGCCGACCACCACGCTGCGATGACTAAGCAACTGGCCCATGCGCCATCCGGATACCACGGGCAATGAACCCGGTCACGTCCGCCCCTGCGCTTCGCGCCTGCTTTTTTCGCCGAAGCTCCACCGCCCGAGGATGGTAGAAGCGAAAACCAGTGTCGAAGGCCAGGTTTCACATTCCGTCGCTCGACGGTCTTCGAGCGTTCAGCTTCGGGATCGTCTTCATTGCTCACGTGGGTTTCGGCAACATCGTGCCGGGTGGCTTCGGGGTGACGGTGTTCTTTTTTCTGTCCGGTTTCCTGATCACGACGCTGATGCGCCAGGAATGGGAGAAGACGAACACGGTATCACTCAAGAACTTTTACATTCGCCGCGCGCTCCGGATTCTGCCGCCGTTTTATCTCGTGCTCGGCACGGCCTCGGCGCTCACGGCCGCCGGCGTGATCGGCAGGGGCGTCGACCCTCGCGCCGTGGCGGCCCAGGCACTTCATTTCGCCAATTATTGGCTCGTCTGGCACGGCAGTAACGGCTTTGCGCCGGGCACTGGGGTGTATTGGTCGCTGGCAGTCGAAGAGCATTTCTATCTGCTTTTTCCGCTGCTCTTTCTGCTGTTTCGCAAGCGCGACGTGACCTACTCGCGACAAGCCTCGATTCTGTTCGCGATCTGTTTCGCGATCTGCATCTGGCGTTGCGTGCTCGTCTTCGTGTTCAAGAGCGCGGAAGACCGCACCTACGTCGCGAGCGACACGCGCTTCGACTCGATTTTGTTCGGCTGCGCGCTGGCTGTTTACGGAAACCCCGTGCTCGACGCCACGAACAAGCGCGAATCGATTTGGAAATACGTGTTCCTTCCGCTCGGGGTCTTGACGCTACTTGCCACCTTTGTGGTTCGCGATCAGCATTTTCGCGAGAGCGTGCGCTACTCGCTGCAAGGGCTTGCCTTGATCCCGATCTTCGTGTGCGCGGTGCGCTACCCGGATTGGGGCGTCATGAAAGTGCTCAATCTGCGGCCGGTCGCGTTCATCGGCGTCCTTTCGTATTCGCTGTATTTGATTCACCACGTCGTGTTCTTTGCGTTCAGCCAAAAGTTCCAGCCACGGTTCGGGTTGCTTGCGGTTTCGTTGGCGACGCTCCTGGTCACGCTCGCGCTCGCCTGGCTCGTTCAGGTGACGATCGAAAGACCGTGCGCGCGCTTGCGCAAACGCTTCAGCGCCGGAGCCTGACCGCGTCGGGGCGGAGAGCCGTCTAGCGGCTTCGGATGTGCCGTGGTAGTCGGCGAGCTCTCCGCTTCAGGCCTGACTTTCATGAAGATCCTGTTCGTCACTCCGTTCCTGCCGAGCCCCCCTCGCTTCGGTGGTCAGCGCCGGCTCGATGGCTTGATGCGTGGCCTTTCGCACAATCACGACGTATCCGTGCTCTCGTTCAATCGCACGGATGAATGGGAGCATTCCTCGCTCGAAGCCACGCGCGGCTATTGTCGCGAGGTCGTGACGCTCTCGAACTTGGATTTGACGGTCACGCGCGAGAAGCGCGCGCTGCAGGCGAAGTCGCTCTTATCGCTACACAGTTTCGAATTTTTGCTGGCTGCGCGTCGCCAGGATTTTCAAAAAAAATTCGAACAGATGCTCAGCGAGACGAAATACGACGTCGTGCAAGTCGAGTTCGCTCAGATGGCGGCGTTCGAGTTTCCGGAGCATCGAAGCGATGGCCCGGTGTTCGTGCTCGACGAGCACAACATCGAGTTCGACATCTTGCGGCGCACTGCGCGCGCCAAGGGAGAACTTTCGCGCCATCTCTACAATCGGCTCAATTGGCGCAAGCTGGCGCGCGAAGAACGCTCCGCATGGCGGCGCTTCGACGCCGTCACACTGACGTCACGGCGCGACGAAGAAATCATCCTGAGTGAATACCCGACCGCGCGCACTGCCGTCGTCCCGAACGGCGTGGACGTGGCGGAGTTTTCGGTCTCGAGCGGGCCGGTCGAACCCGAGATGCTGCTCTTCTTCGGCGCTTGCAACTATCACCCGAATCACGACGGCATCGTGCACTTCATCGACGACATCTTTCCGAAGATTCGCGCGCGTCACCCGAACGCGCGCTTCTGCATCATGGGCCCGGGCGCGCGGCAGTCGGTGCTCGATCGCGCGGGCAACGGCGTCGAAGTACTCGGCATGGTGGACGAAGTGGGGCCGTACATCGAGCGGGCCGCGGCGGTGGTCGTGCCGCTTCGACTCGGCGGCGGCACGCGGCTCAAAATCGTGGAAGCGCTATCCAAGGGGAAACCCGTGATTTCGACGACCCTCGGCGCCGAAGGCATTGACGTCGTTCACGCTGAACATTTGCTGCTCGCTGACGAGCCGGAGGATTTCGCGAAGCAAGTTGGCCGCGTGCTTTCGGATCGCGAGCTCGGCGAGCGTCTCGGCCGCGCTGGGCGGCAGCTGATGGAAGACAAGTACAGCTGGCGCAGCATCGTCGCCGGGCTCGAACGCTTTTACGAAGCACGCATCCAGACGCGCTGAAGGCGAACGCTTGAACAATTTCCAGCCTCGCGCGCGTCGCCGCTTGCGACTTTCGGGGCTCGCGCATAAAAGCGAGCCACGATGCGCTGTGTGATCCTCGCCGCCGGCCGTTTCGACGACGCAGTTCGGGCCGACATCGCTCGCGGACGAGAGCCTCGGCTCGACGTGTTTCAACTCGCCGAGACGCTCGACGCCAAGGTCATCGACTTCAAGGACGTCGAATTGTCGCGCGATCCGGCGGTGAAGCTCCTCGCGCGGACGGCAGGGAAATCCGCTGCGGTCGCGTTGCTCGGCTTTCGAGAGCGCGCGGGCTGCGATGCGTACTTCACGACTGGCGAAGACATCGGCTTGCCGCTCGCGGCACTGCTCAAACCGACTTTCTCGCGTCATTCCCACACCATGATCGCGCACACGCTATTTCCGCCGAAGAAGCAACTCTTCTTCAAGCTCGGGCGGGTGCAAAACATGTTCGATCGCGTGCTCGTGTATTCGACCTCGGAAGAGCGGCTCGCGATCGACGAGCTCGGGCTCTCGCCGAGCCAAGTGCAGCGCATCTACTATCACGCGGACCAAGAGTTCTTTCGCCCCGACGGCCGCGCCACCGAACCGAACACGATCTGCGCCGCCGGCCAACTGCTTCGCGACTACGATTGCCTGGTGGATGCCGTGCGCGGCTTGCCGCTGCGCGTGCAGATCGCCGCTGGCAGTCCCTGGATCGAGCAGACGCTGCGTCCCAAGCAAGCGCTGCCGGAGAACGTGATCTGGGGCAAGCTGAACCGCTACGAGCTCCGCGAACTTTATGCGCGCTCGGCGCTCGCGGTCGTGCCGATTTTGCAAAATCACTATCAAACCGGGATCGCCACGATTTTGGAAATGATGTCGATGGGCAAATGCGTGATCGCTACCCAGACGCACGGTCAGACCGACACGATCGTGGACGGCGTGACCGGCCTGTACGTACCGCCGAGCGATCCGAACGCGTTGCGCGTCGCGATCGAGCGCATGCTCCGAGCGCCCGAAGAAGCCGCGCGCATCGGCCAGGCCGCGCGAAAGTTCATCGAAGAGCGCGCTGGGCTCGATCTGTTCGTGGCCAAAGTTACGGAAGCGATTCGAGCCGGTCACGCCGCGCGCTTCGGCAATTGATTCCGCGAGTGCCGTGAACGCGCGGCACCGGCACCCGGAAAAGCGCGGCGCGTTCGCGGCATTCGGCCCAGCGGGGTTGTGCTAGCGTCCCGGGCCGTCGCTCATGTCTCCGCTTTTGGGGCCGATATTTGCTCAGCTCGTCACGTTGAGCGTCGCTGATCGGACCGAAGCGCGTTACATCGCGAGCGACGAAAAATATGCGGAGGCGGCGACTTCACCGCGCGTCGGCCTGAACTTCGGTTGGAAACACACGACGCTGCTCGTCGGCTACGGGCCTTCGATCACGGTGACGCCGCTCGATTCGTCGCCGCACGACGTGCTCGTATTCCACACGGGCGTGGTCTCGGTCTCGCACGTGTGGGCGCGGACCACGGTTACGCTCAGCCAATCGCTCGGCTACGGCGAAATCAATTTCGAAGATCAGGCGCTCGCGGGCCAAGCGCCGGCTCAGAACATGGGCACGAATCCGAATGGAACGGCCACCGGCACGACGACCGGCAATCAGCCGCCACCCGCGTCCATGCCCGGCGCGATCTCGGGTACGACGACGCCACCGGCCGGTATGGGCGGCATGACGCCGATCGCTGCCAATCAGATTGCCTCGCTGAACCGCACCGTTACGTTCATCACGTCGGCCACGACGCTGTCACTCACCAATCGCTATTCCGAAGTACTGACGCTCTATGGCGATGCGGGTTACGTCGAGACGGGCAGCGTCGGTGCACACGCCGATCCGCTCAACTATCCACTGGTCAAGGGCCCGCGTGGCCAAGTCTCCGCCAGATATCGGATCAGCCCGCACGATGACTGGAATTCGACGGTCTCGACCGCGTTCGCGACTTCGTCGGCAAACGACGACCATGCCTGGTTCTTGGTAGCTACCGAGGGCTACGCGCACGCGTTCGATCCACACACCCGAGCCGGCTTCGGCGCTGGCCTCAGCATCAATCGCAATTCGCTTGCCGACGGCACCATCTCGTACAGCATCTATCCCGCGTTCAACGCGAACCTCAGCAATCTGAGCAAGCTGGCGCGGGGCGCTTTGCGGCTCGAGATCTCGGCTGCTGCGGCGCCGTATTTGGATCCGATCCGCGTCGTGGTCGATCCGCAGCTCGGCTTCGGCGGCGGCATCGGTTGGGCCAAGGACGATTTCACGTCGTCACTTGCCGGAGGGACCGCGCTCTCGCTCACCAAAGCGGGCACCAATCCGAACACCAATACGAACACCGGCACGAACGCGAGCGGCGCGCTGAACAGCGCCGCCGGCTCCTTCACGCTCGGCTACCGCCTGAGCAAGGTGTGGTCGCTCAGCACCGGCGTGCGCGCTGCTTGGCAAAACTATGGCGGCGCAACCACCATCCCGCTGAGCTACGGCGCGTTCTTCGGCATCACCTTCGCGCTTTTCGCGCCGCTCAACGGATGAGCGCGCCGCTCGAGCTCGATGCGGTCGTGATTGGCGGCGGCGTGGTCGGCTTAGCCGTGGCGCGCGCGCTCGCGCTTGCTGGTCGCGAAGTGACGCTGCTCGAAGCGGAGACTCAACTCGGTTCGCACTCGAGCTCGCGTAACTCGGAGGTGATTCACGCGGGCATTTATTATCCGACCGGCTCGCTGAAGGCGCGGCTTTGTGTCTCGGGTCGGACGGCGCTTTACGACTATTGCGAAGCACGCGGCGTGCACCACGAACGCATTGGCAAGATCATCGTTGCCACTCGCGACGAAGAGGTGACGACGCTCGAGCGCTTGAAAGCGCAAGCCGAAGCCAACGGCGTGGTGGACTTGATCTGGCTCGATCGTGCACAGATCCACGAGCTCGAGCCCGAGATCGCGGCGGTGCGCGGCTTGCTGTCGCCGTCCACCGGCATCATCGACAGCCACGAGTACATGGTCGCGTTGCGGCGCGATGCCGAAGCGCATGGCGCGAGCGTCGTCAGCGCGAGTCCGGTGCTTTCGGGGCGCGTGCTCGAGCGCGGGATCGAGCTCGAAATCGGCGGTGCCGAGGCGGCTACGGTGCTCTGCCGCAG
>DASYCL010000370.1:0-2174 GCA_036500245.1 Polyangiaceae bacterium
CGTGCTCGACCCCTACCTCGGCAGTGGCACGACGCTCTCGGTGGCGGCGCGTCTAGGCCGCCTCGGCACGGGCATCGACGCCAATCCGCGCGCGCTGCACATCGCCCGGCAGCGCCTCGAGTCCGCGCGGATTCGCGCCAGCGAAGCGGTCGTGCGACCGCCGGATGCGACACGGCCGAAAGCCCGTTCGGGCAAACTGCGCGTGGCGTGATTCGAGCTGTACTCGCCGGCAAAGTGACTACACTCGCTGAGCGTGAGAGCTCGAGCGCTGACCCACCTGCTGCTGCCGTTGCTCGGCCTCAGCACCTCCGTCGTTTTTGCGGCCGACACGAAGCCCGTCGCAACGGTCGGTGCCGCGACGGTGAGCGCAGCCGAGCTGGTGCGCCGCTTGGCACGCATTCCGGATTTTCAGCGCGCGGCGCTCGCTGACGGCTCGGAAAAGCTCAAACATCGGGTGCTCGAGACGCAGCTCATCCCCGAGCTGCTCTACGCGCAAGAGGCGGAACGGCTGAAACTCGCGGAGCGACCATCTTTCGTCGCGCGCGAACGCGAGATCATGCGCCAAGCGATGGAGCGCGAGCTACGCGCCGAAGTGGAACGCAAAAAGCCGGTGACGAGCGACGATGTGAACGCCTATTTCGAGGCCAATCGTGCCCGTTTCGAGACGCCGCGTCGGATCCGAATCTGGCGCATCGTGACTGACGACGAGACACTCGCGAAAAAGATCATCGCGGACGCGCAAGGCGTCGATGGGCTCAAGCATTGGAGCCAGCACGCGCGTGAAGACTCGCTCGACAAAGCAACGCAATTTCGCGACGGCGATCTTGGTTTCGTGCACGACGACGGGAAGACCGATGCACCGACATTGCGCGTCGATCCGGTTTTGTTCGCCAACGCCGACAAGCTCGCGGACGGCGAGCTCGTCAAAGAGCCCTTCAAAGAGGGCCTGCACTGGGCCGTGATCTGGCGCCGCGGCAGCGCGCCCGCGATCACGCGCAGCGTGGCTCAAGAAGAAGGCTCGATCCGTCAGGTTTTGACGCGCGAGCGTATTGAAAAGGCACGCCAAGATTTGCTGGCGGAGCTGAAGCCGAAGTACGTGACTACGCTGAACGAGCGCGTGCTCGAGACCGTGCGCTTCGAGAGCGATGGAACGACACTGCGCCAAAGCGAGCCGCGCGCCGTGCACGCGGCTCCCGCCGGCTCGAGCTTGCCGGTCGCCGGCGAGCGCGGCCTGCGCTGAGCGCAAACTACGGCTTCATGTCCGGTAACGTGTAGCCGAATTGCTTGAGCACGCCGCGAAAGGTGCGATCTTCGTCGCGCGCGCGCTGTTGGTAGACCAAAAATTTTTCGGCTTCGCCGCGCGTGGCCGAATCCGCGGCTCGCTCGTAGTTTTCGAGCACGAGGAGCAAGTGCGGATGCGCTTGCACGACCTCTTTCGGCACGATCATGTTCTTGGCCGCCTCGAGCCTGCCCTCAGCGAGCCGATGAATCAGCTCGGCGAGCTCCTTGTCGTTGACGCGTGCGCGCAGATAGTCGGCCTCGCTGTTGGCTTGCGCCAAGAGCAATGCGGCACTGTTCAAATACGTGCCGGCCAGTGCGTTCGAGCTGAACAACACGCCAACGACGAGCAGCCCGAAGAACGCGCGCCGGCGCAATCCGCTCGCCTCGCTCATGACGACTCCGATGCGCAATTCGCCGGATCGACGAGCTTGAGCGCTTCGCTCGCCGCGGCGCGTTCCGCCGCGCGTTTCGATCGCCCGGAGCCTTCAGCCAAGCGGCGCTCGCCTTGCCGAACGCCAACCTTGAACCAGCGCTCGTGCGCGGGGCCGCCGGTCTCGAGCAACTCATAGGTTGGTGCTTCACCGCCGATGGCTTGCAGCCGCTCCTGCAATTCGCTTTTCGGATCGCGCGCGCCGTCGCTTTCCAACGCCGAGAGCTCGACTTCGACGATGCGCGCGCACGCTACGCGTGCCGCATCGAGACCCAAATCCAAATACACCGCCGCGACTAAGGCTTCGACCGCATCCGCGAGCACGTTGGTGCTGTCGCGGAGTCCCGCCGCGCCCGCGCCTCGACCAAGTCGTAAAAGCTCGGCGAGTTGCTCCCTGCGTGCCCATCTCGCGAGTGCCTCGGCGTTCACGAGCTGCGCGCGCATGCGAGTGAGCGCGCCTTCG
>DASYCL010000371.1:0-7490 GCA_036500245.1 Polyangiaceae bacterium
CACTCCAAGCTCTACACCAGCCCGCAAGACGTGCTCCGCTCGTATGACGTGCTGAGCCCCGTCGGCAGCTTCACGGTTGCCGCCTCGTTCGGCAACACGCACGGCGTATACGCCCCCGGCAACGTCAAGCTCACCCCGACGATCTTGCGTGACTCGCAAGAGTTCGTGCAGAAAGAGCGCAAGACCGGCGCAAAGCCGCTGGATTTCGTGTTCCACGGCGGCTCTGGCTCGACGCCCGAAGAGATCACCGAAGCCGTTTCCTACGGCGTGATCAAGATGAACATCGACACTGACACGCAGTGGGCGTTCACTCAGCCAATCAAGAAGTACATGGACGACAAGAGCGCCTACTTGCAAGCGCAGCTCGGCAATCCCGAAGGTGCAGACAAGCCCAACAAGAAGGTGATCGACCCGCGCGCGTGGCTCCACCACGGCGAGAAGGGCATGGCCGCTCGCTTGGTTCAGGCGTTCAAGGAGCTCGGCGCCGTCGGCAAATTCGAGTTCTGAGCACGAGCGTCGGGAAGCCATCTCACGACGGGGCCCCGCTGAATTCACTTCAGCGGGCTCGGGGGTGAAACCCCCGATGGAACAAACTGTAAGCCGAATGTGTCGATCGCGTCGGTGTAGATGCGATATGCGCGGAGGTTGACCGAGCTCGGCACGTCTTGGTCGAGCGCGAGCTCGATGTACGGCGGCTTCTCGCTCATTTGTTTGACGATGCTCGCCGGGTCGAACACGAGCGCCTGATACCCGACGCTGAGGAGGCCGCCGCCGAGCGACTTCGCTTGTTCGGGGTATTGCCGATCCGCCGGGTAAAGCACGTGCAAAACCATGTGCTCGGCGCGAAACAGGGCTTTGGCTCCGACGATGATCCGACAGTTGGTGACTTTCACCATCGAGCGCGTGAGCCTTCGATAACTCACGTACAGAGCTTGGCGCGACGGGATTGGATACGCGTCGGCGAGCGCGTCTTCCCACAGCACGCGCTCGCCCATTTCGAGCGGAAATGTCTCGACGAAGTAAGCTTTCGCCCCCGTGATCTTCTTCACGACCCAGCCAACGAGCAGCATTGCCGCGAGAAAGCCGATAAAGAGTAGAACCGAATTCACGATCGCTCAGGCTAGTCGGAAACTCGGCGCCAGGTCGAGTTGCGCGGGGCGTTGAACGTGCTGGCGCGGCGTCGCTTTGCCGCCGCGCCCAACGCAGTTTACGGCTCAGGCAGCGGTCTTACGCCAGCCCTCGAGCTCGCTGATGCGATTGAACCAAGCTTTCAGCTTGGGAAACTCGTCGACCGGAACCTCCGCTTGCTTTGCGTACATCAATGATGAAGCGAGCGTGAGATCCGCGATCGTGAGTTGATTTCCCACCACGTAATCCTTGCCTTGAAGTTTCTTTTCGAGCACCGCGGCGAAGCGGCGAAAATTGGTGAGCGCTTCTTGAATCTTGGCGTCTTCGGGCTCGCCGAGGCCCATCATCGGCTTGAGTATCTTCTGGAACGCGAGCGTGCCCAGCTGGGGCGAGAAGTGCGAAGCATCCCAAAATTGCCAGCGCGTGACATCCGCGCGGCCTTGCTCGTCTTTCGGCAAGAGTCCGGACTCGGGCTTCTTCGTCGCCAAATATTGCATGATCGCGCGGGACTCGGTGAGCACGAAGTCGCCATCGACGAGTGTGGGCACGGCGCCGTTCGGGTTCAGCGCCAAGTACTCCGGACTTTTGTGCTCGCCCTTGGAAAAGTCGAGCTGCTTTTCTTCGAGCTCGATACCGAGCACGGCAGCGGCGAGCCGCACGCGACGAACGTTGGGAGAGAGCGGGTTGTAATAGAGCTTCACGTTGACCTCTTCTCGTTTGAGTGTGGATGCCGAGTCTAAATGCACTCGAACTCGGGTCACATCGTATTGGGCAGAGCGCGACGAATCCACAGTCCGAAATCGCAATTGCCCGGCGAAAAGCGACATCCGACCCGCCGTTGCGCCGTCGCGAAGCCGTCCGGACAATGATACCGTGACCGGGCTTGTCCGATACCGCTCCTGCACGAATCGACAGCGATCGCGATTTAGAGCGGCGTCGTACGTTGCTCTTGCGCGTCATCCGCGTGATGGGTTTTCTCGTGGTGTTCGCGTTTTGCGCATCGCTGCTCGAACCGAAAAATTCGAAGCTGGTGTCGGCGCTCTTCTACGGCGCGACCACGATCGGGATTTGGATCATTGCGCAGTTCGCGCGGCGCGGCCGAGTGGGGCTCGCGGCCTGGTTGATTTGCTCGTTCTTTTGGCTGCTAATCGCGTTCGCGGTCTTGTTTTGCGGAGGCATGCAGGGCGCGAACGCGGCGATGTTCACGGTTTGCGTGATGCTCGTCGGCGGTGTGGTCGGCGGGCGCGCCGCGGTCGTGGTGGCGATCGTGACCTCGCTCGTGTGTGCGGTGCTGGCGTTGCTCGAACGCAGTGGGCACTTGCCACCACAGATCGCAACATACACGCCAATCGACGCGTGGCTGGCCGTAACGATAACACTCTTACTCACTTCGGTGCTGCTGCGCGCCTCGCTCGAGTCCTTGCAGCGCGCTCACGCCGAAGCCGAAGCGAGTGCCAAGGAACGCGACCGCGCGCTCGCCAAGTCGATCGAAGCGCAGAAAATGGAAGTCGTTGGCAATCTCTCGGGCGGGATCGCGCACGATTTCAACAATCTCTTGATGGTCATTGCCGGTTCGACTTCGCTGCTAAAAACCGAGATGTGTGCCGCGAAAGAAGACACGCGCCGCTACCTCGACGACATCGAAGCCGCGACTTCGCGCGCCACGCTGATGACGCGCCAATTGCTCTCCTTCGGCCACGGCCGCGTGGACGACCATGTGCCGCTCGACTTGACCGAGATCGTGCGCTCGATGACCGGCATGCTGCCGCGCTTGCTCGGTTCGCGCATCAGCGTGACCGTGCGCACTCCGGACGAACCGGTCGTGATTTTGGCGTCTCGCGCGGGACTCGAACAAATCCTATTGAACCTCTCGGTCAACGCGCGTGACGCCATGCCCGAGGGCGGCGAGCTTGCGCTCGAGCTAACCGTCGAAGGCGAGAGCGCGGTGCTCACTGCGCGCGATACCGGCGTAGGCATGAACGAGGCCACGCTGGCACGGGTGTTCGAACCGTTTTTCACGACCAAGCCCATGGGCACGGGGCTCGGGCTCGCGACGGTACTCACCCGCGTGAAGCAATTCGGCGGCACCATCGGCGCCCAGAGCAAGCTCGGTAGCGGCGCCACGTTCGTTGCTCATTTTCCGCTGCGTCGCGGCACGGCGCTGCATCAGCCAAGCGTTCGCTCCGGCAAGGTCGAGCCCAGATTTCGCGGCCGCGCGCTATTGGTCGAAGACGACAATCTGGTGCGCCGCACCGTCGGTCGCATGCTCGAGTCCGCGGGCTTCGAGGTGACTTCGGTGGTCAACGGACTGGAGGCGCTGGGCCTGCTCGGCAGCTCCGCCTCATTTTCGATCGTGATCAGCGATTTGTCGATGCCGCGCCTCGGCGGACGCCCGCTGCTGGAGCAACTGCGCGAGCAATTTCCGGCGCTGCCCGTGCTGTTGATCAGCGCGAACCCGGGCACCGATCCCGACGGCGCTGCGCCCGAATTGCCGATTTTGCAGAAGCCAATCGACCGAGACGGGCTCTTGAACGCGATCGATCGCGCGACGACGCGCGTTGCAATTTTATAAGCCTCGGCTGTTCGGAATGCTGCCCGACATCGTGATGCCGCAAATGAGCGGGCCCGAGTTGGCCAAACGCCTGAGCATCGATCGGCCGGGCATGCGCGTGCTCTGCATGTCGGGCTACACGGACGACAGCTTCGTGCGTCGCGGTCTGCTCGACGCGAAGATGTGCTTTTGCAAAAGCCGATCACGATGGATTCGCTCACTGCGAAAGTGCGCGAAGTGCTGGACGCGTCGCCTCCTTGACGACTCGTGATCTCCGTCGCTCGCGCTGACGGGTGAGATTACGAGCCATGCCCGGTATCTTGAGCATTGAGCACGCCCGGCGATTTCGGGTTTTGGCTTCGTTTTGGTTGCGCTCCGGTGCTCACGTACCAGCGTACGCTCCGCTCCGGTGCTCGCCAAAGCACACCCCTCCGGGTGCTCCGAAGCGTCGTCGCCAAAACACCGAACTTGCCGGGCGGGCGTTCCTTAAGGTTCTGGCGATGGATTACGAGCAGAAGCGCAACTTCGACTCTAGTTGTTCGTACACCATACGACACACGATGAGTTCTCTCGAAGTAGAAAGAGCCATGACGACGAATTTTCGCCGAACAAAACACTTGTTTACGCGTCACGTAAGCAAACACGATTGCTTCGAACAGCAAGTGACGAACGCGAGTTCGTTCACGGTGTCATCGTGAAAGGCTTCGACGAAACGGAGTTGGTCGGGTTCCTCGAGTCCATCTACGCGCTCGACCTCGCGGACGAAGCGTGGCTGAAGCAAGTGATGTTCTCGTCCGCCCGACTGTGCGGTCCGGACTTTCGCTATCTCGGGTTTTTCTACGACGCTTCGAACGTGGAGGATTTTCGACTCTGGAACGTGGTGCGCGCGCAAGGCATTGCGCCGGAACTCGAGTCGAGTTGGGGGATCTTTCAATCTTTGTGCGAGCCCGCGTTCGTGCGCTCTACATTTCGTAGTTTGTACCTCGGCAGCGCGCGGCGAACCGCGCAGCCGTACCTGAAACCGGTTCTCGACGACCGCGAACGCAACGGTTGGGGCGACTTTTTCTACGTCAATGGGCTCGACCCGTCCGGCCTCGGTTGCTTGCTCACGCTCGGCGGCCGCGAGCCCGAATTTCGGCTCAATCCCCAGGAATCGGCGGTTTTTCGCCGGCTCGCGGCGCACCTCGGCGCGGCGTTTCGCTGCCGTCGCCGGCTTTCACCGACTCGAACCGAGCGGCCGAGCGTGGGCGCCGAAGCGGTGCTCGATCCGAGCGGGCGCGTGCTCCACGCCGAAGGCGCGGCGCGCGGCGAGCATCGCTGGCTCGCAAGCAAAGCGCTGGCGATCGAAGCCGCGCGCACGAAGAGTCAGCGGCGGGACGGTCTGCGCGCGCTGGACTTGTGGCGCCCATTGAACAGTGCGCGCTGGACGCTCGTCGACAGCTTCGAAGAAAACGGTCGGCGCTACATCGTGGCGCGCGAGAACCAAGCCGAAGCGCGCAGCTTCAGCGATCTGACGGATCGCGAACGGCAAATCGTCGTTCACGCCTCGCTCGGCATGACCAACAAACAAATCGCCTATGCGCTCGGCATTTCGGACGCGACGGTGCGCGTACTCATGGCGCGCGCGGCCAAGCGCTTCGGAGTGCGCAGTCGCAAAGAGCTACTCGCGCATCCGATCATGAACGAAACGCGCGGTCTCAACGGAGCTCAGGGAAAGCTCGCAACTCAATTGAGCGAATCCTGAGTTTCCAGTCCTGAGCTTGTCCGCCATGCATCAGGTCTCTCTTCTCTTCTTTCTTTCGCGCCGGTGCGCGTGCGAAGGCTGCCAGCCGAATGCCCGGGAATAATACAAGGCCGCCTGCTTCGCGCGGCTGATCACGGTTTTCGAAGGTCGGGCGACCCCACGAGAACTGACCGAACAGGCGCGCGTCGCGTCGCTCGACGCGCTAGTGGCCAAACCCAGTGCTTGCGCAGGGCCCAAAAAGCATCCCAGACACGCGGTAAACAATCCAGATTTGAACCCGGTTCCTGCGTGACAAAAATGCCGCTTGAGCAGGGCTCGATCTCGGCGCAAGACCAAGTGCGTGTCGCCACGCGAATCAGTGGCTGTGATGGTCGCGCATCCCGACGACGAAACGTTGTGGGCGGGTGGCACTCTGCTCATGCAGTCCACTTGGGCGCCGTTCGTCACGACGCTGTGTCGCGGCAGTGACGCCGATCGCGCGCCCAAATTTTTCGGCGCGCTCGCGGCTCTCTCCGCGCATGGCACGATGGCCGATCTCGACGACGGACCCGCGCAGGCTGCGCTCGCCGACGGTGACGTCGAGCGCGCGTTGCTCGACACGTTGCCGGCGCGTAAATTCGACCGCATTTTGACGCACTCGCCGCTCGGCGAGTACACGCGACACTTGCGCCACGAAGAGGTGTCGCGCGCAGTGCTCAGATTGTGGCTCGCCGGAGAGCTCGACGCGAGCGAGCTGTGGCTCTTCGCGTACGAAGACAGCGCGGGTAAGCACTTGCCGCAAGCAATCGATACGGCGGACGTCGCGCTCGAGTTGCCGAACGACGTTTGGTCGGAAAAATACCGGATCTTGACCGAGATTTATCGGTTCGAGGCACAAAGTTGGGAGGCGCGAGTCACGCCGCGCCGGGAGGCATTCTTCCGCGTGACGACTCGAGCCGACGCTTCGGCGTGGCTCACGCCCAAGTACAGCCCATGAAAATCTTGCTCTTGTTCGACTATCCGCCACCGCCC
This sequence comes from Polyangiaceae bacterium, assembly GCA_036500245.1. Lineage (GTDB taxonomy): Bacteria > Myxococcota_A > Polyangia > Polyangiales > Polyangiaceae > PMG-095. The sequence goes on from DASYCL010000371.1 coordinate 6,435, forward strand.
GGCGGGCTCGCGACGCAGGGCGATCTGTTACTGCGCGGCCTACGTGAAATCGGCGTCGAAGTGCGCGCGGCTCACCTCGAATCGACGCTCGAGAAAGATTGGAACTACGGCTGGTTCAAACCCGACGCCGTGGTCGGCATCGGGTACTGGGGGATGACGCCGCACCTGATTTCGCACACGCAGGAGCGCGGCGTTCTGCCAATCCCGTGGCTCGTCGCTGACGGCTACGTGGCGAACTACCGCGAAACGCTGAGCAATCTGCCGCTCTTGCTCGTGACATCGAAGTGGGTGAAAGACGTCTACGAGCGGGACGGCATTCCGGGCGACAACATCGAGGTATTGCCGGTCGGTTGCGACACCGATAGTTTCATCGCGCATCCGCGCAGCGATCCGCGGGTGCACGCCGCGCGTGAAGCGCTCGGCGTGACCGAAGATCAGCTGCTGATTTTGACGGTCGGCGGCGACGCGGCGTCCAAAGGCGGACGCGAGGTGATGAACGCGCTCGCGGCGCTCGGCAATGAAGTGCCCGATTGGCGTTACGTTTGCAAAGTCTGGGCGCAAGCGCGCACGGAAAAGCAAAACGCGCTCGACCTCGAGCTCGCGCAATCGCTCGGCATCGAGAAAAAGGTGATGTTCAACTCGGGCCGCGTTTCGCGCGAGTTCATGCCTTTCTTGCTTTCGGCTTGCGACATCTACGCCGCGCCTTCGAGACTCGAGGGTTTCGGCATGGGGCAAGTCGAAGCGAATGCCTGCGAACGGCCCGTGATCGGCATTCGCGCCATGGCGATGCTGGAGACGCTGGTGCACGGCGAGACCGGGCTGCTGGCCGCGGTCGCTGAAGAAAATCATTACAGTGAAGCCATCGTGGGGCCGGAAGCGGGCTTCGAAGTGGGGCATCGCGTGGTGTTTCCGCATCCGCGCGTGTTCGACTATCGCGCGAGCGTGCCGGATTTGAGCGAGCACCTGCGCACGCTGCTCAATTCCGCTGACTTACGTCAAAAAATGGGCGCGGCGGGCCGCGCGCGTGTGGTCGATTCGTTCGATTATCGTACGGTC
>DASYCL010000372.1:0-5570 GCA_036500245.1 Polyangiaceae bacterium
CAGCCCCCGTTCGTGTTCGTGCGCGGGGAAGGCTCGCAGTTGTTCGACGCCTCCGGCAAACGCTACCTCGACCTGTACGCCGGCATCGCCGTGAGCACGCTCGGTCACGCGCATCCGAAACTCACGGCGGCGATCGCCGAGCAGGCCGGCAAGCTGCTCCACGTCTCGAACTACTTTTACAATGAACCGAACGTGCGCTTGGCAAAGCAGCTCTGCCGGCTCACGGGCATGGATCGCGCGTTCTTCTGTAACTCCGGCACCGAAGCGATCGAAGCGACGCTCAAGCTCGCGCGCCGCCACTTTCACACCAAAGGCGAGCACGATCGCTACCGCATCATCGCGTTCAAGAATTCATTTCACGGCCGCACGCTCGGCGCCCTCGCCGCCACTGGCCAAGAAAAATACAAGGATGGATTTGGGCCTCTGCCCGGCGTGACGCACGTGCCCTACGGCGATCTCGAAGCCGTGCGCGGCGCGATGGGCCCGGACGTCGCCGGCATTTTGGTCGAACCGGTACAAGGCGAAGGCGGCGTGCTGCCCGCGCCGCCCGGCTTCCTGCGCGAACTGCGCGCGCTCACCAGCGCGAGCGGCTCGCTCCTACTCGCGGACGAAGTTCAAACTGGCGTGGGCCGCACCGGGAAATTTTTGGCCTTCGAGCACGACGGCATTCAAGCCGACGTAGTCGCGCTCGCCAAAGCGCTCGGCGGCGGCGTGCCGATCGGCGCCATGGTTTGCAAGCGCTTCCTCGAAGAAGCGCTGCCACCCGGCAGTCACGGCTCGACCTTCGGCGGCAATCCGCTCGCTTCCGCGTCGGCGCTCGCAGTGCTCGATGTGCTCGAAAACGACGGCCTCATGGCGCAAGTGAATCAGCGCGGCGAAGAGCTTTCCGCGCTGCTCACGCGCGCTGCCGCCCAATTTCCGAAGCTCGTCGAAACCACGCGCGGCCGCGGTTTGCTGCAGGCGCTGGTCCTACGCGAAGGCGTCGATGCGCGCAAAGTGCTCGGCGCGCTGCAAGAGTCGGGAGTGCTCGTCACGATCGCCGGCGGCCAAGCGCTGCGCTTCTCGCCGCCGCTCGTCGTCACCCAGGCGGAGCTCGAAGAAGGCGTGTCGCTGCTCGAACGCGCGCTTTCGGCCTATGCCTGAGGGGACCGAGGAAGAAAGATTTTGGATCTAGCCGCGCCCGAGGATTTCCGGCATACGCCGCGCGAAGCGCTGCTGCCGTGCGCCAGCTGCGGCACGCCCGTGGATCCGCTGCGCGCCGCGCGCGTGGCGTTTCATCGCGAGCGCTTTCGCTATTTCTGCAGCGCAGTCTGCCGCGATCGCTACGACATGAACGCGACCGGCACGCCATTACCGTTGCCGCGCGAACAGGAAGAGCTGCGCGCGCGCGTTCGCGCAGCGGCAGTGCACGCGGCAAACAGTGAGGCGTCGTCGCCGAGCGAGCATCCGCTTCAAAACGCCAAAGCGATCGCGCTCGTGGCGCGGGACGACTTGATCGAAGAGCGCACGCTGGGCGCCAATCGCTTGGCCTTTGACTACGAGGCCGAGCCGAAATCGGTTTCCAACGCGCTGGGCGGCGCGAGCGCGACGAACAGCCCCGTCGACGTGGGCGGCGTGCTCTTGCTCTTGGCCGTGCTCGGCGCCGTATTGTCGATCGCCTTGATTTTGGCTGGAGAATCACCACTCGCGCAAGCTGCGCGGCTGGTCGTCACTTTCGTGGCGGCGTTTTCGCTCGCGGCCGAATCGTTGATGGGCGCGCGCAAAGCGACCGAGCTGCACCCGTTGGCGCTGCTAGCGCCACCGATTTCGGCCAGCGTGATCGCGCTCGGCTTGCGCTTGCTCGGCGATCCGCACACCGAGAGCGCCATTTCGCTCGCGGCGGTCGTGATTGCCAGCTGTGCGGCCAGCGCCGCCGCGATGCGCCGCACGCGCCGTCCGCTCGAAGACGAGCGCGCGCGGCTCCGCGCCGAGCTCGACAAACCCGCGCATCGCGTGGTCGGAGACGAGCTCGTCGAGGCGCGCGCGGCGGATTTGCGACCCGGCGAAGAAATCGTAATTGAGAGCGGTGAATCGATCCCCGTCGATGCCACGATTACGGCGGGCAGCGCCGAAGTCTTGCCTTGGCTCGGCGCGACCACACCGGCCACGCGGCGCGAAGGCGACGCGATCGTTGCCGGCGCTTCGGTGGTGAGTGGGCGGCTACGCGCGGTCGTCGGCTGGGCCGGCTTCGATCGCGCGTTCATGCGCCTGACCAACGACCCGCGCCGGCGCGCCGACCTGTTCGCACCGATCGCGCGCATCGGCCGACTGACGGCGGAACGCGGCGCGCCGTTCATCGCCGGCTTCGCCGCGCTCGGCGCATTCGCGGGCAACATGGACAGCGTGCAGATTTTGCTACTCACCGTCGCCGTACTCGCCGCGGTGGCGCAGCCGGGCATCGCGGAAATTGGTGGCCTGCACGTGGCGCGCGGCATCCTCGGGACCTTACGCCGCGGCATCGTGTTTCGCTCGGCGCCGGCGTTCGAGCGCGCGGGCCGCGTCACGGTGGCGGCTTTTTCCGCGCGCGGCACGCTGTTGCTCGGCGAGCCCGAAGTCGCCAATATCGAGGCCTTCGGCGCGCACGAGCCGGAGCAAGTGCTCGCGCTCGTAGCCGGCGCCGAAAGCGGCGAGACGCACCCGGTCGCGACCGCGGTGATGCGCGCGGCGCGCGCTCGCGGCGTGCGCCCGGACGGCGTGCGTAGCCCGAGCACGCAGTCCGGGCTCGGCGTTACGGCCGTCGCAGCGAGCGGTCAGCCGCTGGTCGTCGGCACGCGCGGGCTGATGCTACGCGAACGCATCAGCGTCGCTTCGGCCGAAGCACGGATCACGGATCTCGAGACGATGGGACGGAGCGTGCTCTTGGTCGCGCTCGGCAGCCGCTTGATCGGCTTGGTCGGATTGCAAGACGGCCTTCGTCCGGGTGCGCGCGCTGCGGTGCAACATTTGCTCGATGTCAGCGTGGAGCCGGTGCTGATCTCGGGGGACGCGCGCGAGACCTGCGAAGCGATCGGACGCGCGCTCGACATCGATCATTTGCGCCCGGAAATTCCGCCCGCCGAGCGCGGCGATGAAATTCGTCGTTTGGCCGACGGCGGCGCGATCGTCGCACTGGTCGGGCGCACGCCTACCGACGACGGCGCGCTCGCCGCGGCGGACGTCTCGATTGCGCTCGCTTCCGCCGGCTCGAGCACCGCAGAGTGGAGCGTGCAGCTCGCTTCCGACGACGTGCGCGACGCCGCGTTCGCGGTGCGCTTGGCTCACGACGCGCGTCGCGAAGCGCGCATCGGTTTGGTGCTCACGCTCGGGCCGGCGCTGATCGGCGCCGTACTTTCGGTGCTCGGCCTCGCGCCGCTACCGCTCGCGCCGCTGTGCGCCGCTCTCGGCACGTTCGCGGCCGTGCTGCGCGCGCGTTTGTGAAGCTGCGCCGAAAAGCACACCGCGAAACGCGAGCATTGAGCGGGCTCGGCTTGCCCGCGGGCGTCACAGCGCCCACGCCCCCATGCTCAAGTCAGGGCACGAACGACGCGCCAGACCGCGAAAACAATGCCGGAAAGCGCGCTCAATGCGAGCAAGCCAAAGAGCAACGAGTAGAGCGCGACGTGGCGATCGATCCAATTGCTGAAGCTCGCCGCCGCGCGCTTTGCGAACGTGACGTGGCATTGCACGCGCATGTGGCCATCGAGCACGTTTTTGAGCGCGTCCTCCAGCTCGGTCACGCTTTGGAAGCGGCGCGCGCGATCGCGCGCGAGCCCGCGCACGACGATCCAGATGTATTCCATCGGCACACCGCGCGTTTGCGCATGTTCGAAGAGCGCGCGCTTGCTGTAATCCTCGGCGATGATCGCGGCCAGCACTTCGCTCACGGTTTGCTTGTCGCGAAGCGGGTGTTCGAGCGCGAGCCACTCGTACAAGAGCACCGAGAGCGAATAGACGTCGCTGCGTTCGTCGAGATCGTCGTTCTTGCCCGCGGCTTGCTCGGGCGACATGTAGAGCGGCGTGCCGGCGAGCGAGCCGAACTGCGTGTGCAAGAGCCGCTGATCTTCGGATTCGAGCAGCGTTCCGCGGAGTGCATCGGCCGGCGCTGAGCCGTCTTTCTTTGCGATCGGCTTGGCGATGCCCCAATCCATCAGCGTCACTTCGCCGTACGGGCCGATCTGAATGTTGGCCGGCTTGATGTCACGATGCAGGATGCCGCGCGCGTGCGCGTAACGGACCGCGTCGAGCACGCTCAGAAACAGGTGCACGCGATACTCGAGCGAGAAGCGCGCCGCGTAGTCGGCATTGCCGCCCTTCAGTTTCGCGATCACGTCTTCCATCGTCTCGCCGTGCAAGTGCTTCATCACCAGGTAAACCTGGCCAGTGTCGTCGCGCCCGACGTCGTAAATCGGCACGATGCCCGGATGCTCGAGCTGGCCGACGACGCGCACTTCGTCTGCGAAACGGAGCAGCGCGGCCTCGGAGGCAGCGTCGCTGTTCATGCGTTTGACGGCCACGGTGCGGCGAATGTCGTTGTCGCGCGCGAGCTCGACTTCGCCCATGCCGCCCTTGCCGAGCAGCCTCACGCGATCGAAACGCGGGCGCGAGCCCGCTTCGGCCGACGCCGCTGCCTCGCCGCTTTTGCGCCGCGGCAGCACCGTCGAGCGCGAAGCTTGTGTCGCGACGTTGCCGCGCGGAAGCGGCACGAGATCCGCCGGACTCGCCGCAATCGTTGCGCCGGCTTCGCCGTTCCAATCGACGTCGATCGGCTCGATCGGCGCGAGCGGCGCGAGCGGCTCGCCGAAACCGGGCGCGGTCGCCGAAATCGAAGACAGCTGCGAGCTTGCCTCTGGCAGCGCGATGCCGCCCAAGAGCGTCGCCTTCGGTGATTGCGAGTTCGCGCTTCGGTCGTCTGCCATCGAATCGATCGAGGAGCATAGCGCAAGCCCAAAGCCGCGCGGCAACGCGCGCGGCTTTGGGCTCGAAAGACGGCGAAATCGCCGAGTGCTGCCCGATCGCCGTCAGCCCGGAAGCTTCGCGGCCAACACGTCGACTTGTTCGATCCGCGGCGGCTCGGCCAAAAGCTCGCCGGCCTTCGCCATCAGCGCTGCAGCGATTGGGCCGTTCAAGTGGGCCTTGCGCCCCGAATCGTCCGGAAACGCGTCGAAGATGCCGAATTCGTTCTGGCTGATCCGAATCGCGAACCACGCGGGCGTCGCGGGTTCGGCCTGCGCGAGCGGCAAAGCGCTCGTCAAAAATTCACCCAGGATCGATTCCTTGCCCGGCTTTGCGACGAGTCGCACCAACAAACCTACACGAACCATGATTAGCTCCTTCCGACCGCATGCGGTCGACCTTCAACCAAGTGCTCCGTGCGGAGTACGCTTCGATGTGCCAATCAGGTTCGATTGATTCACAAAGCGCGGCGATTTCTCCCGCACCGTGAGCCGGTCGTTCGGGTCTTGACCGCTCGCGCCACGAGGGGGAGAGTTGTGCCGTGAAAAGCGGGGAAGCCCACAGCCCGCAAAGCGGCAAAAAACCTCGAGCGCCCGACG
>DASYCL010000373.1:0-3605 GCA_036500245.1 Polyangiaceae bacterium
GCTGACGGAGAACACGTTCGCCACCTTGCCCAGCGTATCCCCTTGCAACACGCGATAGAACAATCGCGAGCGCTCGGCGTACGCGAACTCGCGCGGTGGCACGACCACGGCTTCGTCGTTCGGCGCGACTGCTGCGAGGCGCGGCGCGCGCGGCACGAGCAACACCGTGCCCGCGACCAGCACCTCTTTCGGCTCGACGTGATTGAGCGCGCGCAGCCTTGCCTCACTCACCCCGTGCGCATTCGCGATGGATTCAACGGTGTCCCCGAACTTGCTGACGTAAGCAGCGAGTGAATCGTCGTCGCTCGACAAGCGCGCCAATGCAGAGGTGCACTGCGCCCCTTTGCCCGCCGGCACACGCACGCGCCAACTTGGTTTCGGCGCACCGATGGCCGCCACCCAGGGCGGCGTGCGCCCCGCCAAATATCCCGGATTGAGCGCATTGACGCTACTTTCCGGCACGCCCGCAGCGCGCGCCACGTCTTCCAGCGCGACACTGGGCCCGACCAGCACCACATCGAAGGCTTCGGGCGCGTCGACCTCCACCGTGTCGAGCCCGAACGCCTTCTTGTTGTTCATCACGATCGCGAGCGCGAAGATCTTCGGCACGTACAGCGTGGTTTCCCAGGGAATGCCGGCTTCGTAGCGGACGAGCTCCCAGAAGTCGTTGCTGTTGTATTTGCGGATCGATTTGCTGAGCCCGCCGTAGCCCATATTGTACGAGGCGATCGCGAGCTCCCAGCTGCCGAAGCGGCGATACAAGTCGCTCAAGTAGCGGCTCGCGGCTTCGGTCGAGCGCTCCGGATCCAGTCGCTCGTCGACCCAGCGATCGACCGTGAGTCCGTAGGTGCGCCCGGCATCGGGCATGAATTGCCACAGACCCGCGGCGCCCGCGGGTGAGCTGATCGTCGGGTTGTGCCCGCTCTCGATCATCGATAGCCAGACCAAATCGGTCGGTACGCCGGCGCGCGCGAGCTCGGTCTTGATCGCGGCTGTGTAGCGCCCGCTCTTTTTCGCCCACACTTTGCCGATCGATTTGCCCGCCGGGCTATCGCGATAAAAGCGCAGGTATTTGATCACGAATTCGTCGAGCACGACAGGTAGATTCGGCAGCGCGAGGCTCTTCAGCCAAGCCGCGTCGGGCGCGCCGTCGAGCGCGTCGTGACGCGTGTCGTCTGAATGCAACGAAGCAGTGCCCTGCACGATCACTTCGGGGCCCGTGCCGCCGATCGCGCTCGGCAAATCCCAAGACCAGCCGGGCTCGACGCCAGCGAGCGGCCGTGGAAAGAGCACGCGTTCGGCCGCGCGCAGCGACCGGAGCTCGGGATCGTCTTTGCCCGCGCGCAGATCTTCGTCCGTGGGACCGTCCGCGATTTTTTGGCGCGCGGCGCGGTCGGGCTCTGCCCGCGCCGCGTCCGGCGGCAGCGTGGGCGACGGCTTGTGCGGCGGTTTGCCTTTTTGATGGGCGGGTCGCGTTGCGACTTTTCCCGGCTTTTCGGGCTTCGTGGGCTTGCTCGGAGCGGCTTCGCTCACGGGCGGCGCGGGCTCGGCAGGCAACGCGCCGAGCGAGCGCGTGCCGACTCCGCGCTGCGGATCGGTCGCCGCGGGGCTCGTTTCGCTCGGCTTTGCGGCTTCGGAGGGTTTGCTCGCGGCTTTGGCCTTGTCGGGCTTGGCGCGGGGCTTTTCCACGGCTTTTGGCCGAGCATCGCCGGGCTTCGGCTCCGCCGGCTTGGCCTCGGCTGGCTTCGGTTTGCCCGGTTCGGCCGCGCCTGCGTCCGCGGTTTTATTGTCCGGTGCTGCACGCACGGACAGGGCTGTGAGGAGCGGCGTGAGGCCGAACAGCGCCGCGAGCAGCGAGGCTCGGGCGAGAGGGCGGACTCGTGCCATCCGAGCCTCTTAGCGAGTGGCGCAAATTTGGTCAAATCCACGCTGAAAATCGCGTGGATCTTGATCCGGGCTCGAGACTTGTGCACCCCTCCCCGCATGACCGCACCGAGCACGCGCACCGAGTTCGACACCTTCGGCCCGATCGAAGTCCCGAGCGATCGCCTGTGGGGCGCGCAGACCCAGCGCAGCCTGCAGAATTTCGCGATCTCCGGCGAGCGCATGCCAGTGCAGCTACTCCGCGCGCTCGCGATCGTGAAGAAGGCAGCGGCGCTCGTGAACATGGATCTGAAAGCGGTCGACCCGAAGATCGGCCACGCCATCGTCGCCGCGGCCGAAGAGGTGATCGCCGGCAAGCACGACGGCGAGTTTCCGCTCGTCGTCTGGCAGACGGGCAGCGGCACGCAGAGCAACATGAACATGAACGAAGTGCTCGCCAATCGCGCCAGCGAAATCCTGGGCGGCGAACGCGGCGAGAAGCGCTTGGTGCACCCGAACGATCACGTGAACCGCGGTCAGTCGTCGAACGACGTGTTCCCGGGCGCGATGTCGCTTGCGTGCACGGATGCAGTGCGCACGCGCGTCTTGCCGAGCGTGAACGCATTGCGCGACACGCTGGCCGACAAATCCAAAGCCTTCAGCGACATCGTCAAGATCGGGCGCACGCATTTGATGGACGCGACACCGCTCACGCTGGGCCAGGAAATCAGCGGCTGGGTCGCGCAGCTCGAACACGGCGCGAAACACCTGGAAAGCGCCGTGCCGCACTTGGCCGAGCTCGCGCTCGGCGGCACGGCCGTCGGCACCGGACTCAACGCGCATCCGGAGTACGCAGTGCGCGTCGCGGCAAAGGTCGCAGAGCTCACCGGACACCCGATCGTCACTGCGCCGAACAAGTTCGAGTCGCTCGCCGCGCACGACGCGGTCGTGTTCGGGCACGGCGCACTGAAGACGCTCGCCGCCTCGCTGATGAAAATCGCGAACGACGTGCGCTGGCTCGCTTCGGGGCCGCGCTGCGGCATCGGTGAGATTTCGCTTCCGGAAAATGAGCCGGGCAGCTCGATCATGCCGGGCAAAGTGAACCCGACTCAGTCGGAGGCCATGACGATGCTGTGCGCGCAAGTGTTCGGCAACGACGTGGCGGTGAACTTCGGCGGCGCGAGTGGCAACTTCGAGCTCAACGTGTACAAGCCTTTGCTCGCGCACAATTTCTTGCAGAGCGCGCGGCTGATCGCGGACGGCTGTGACAGCTTCCGCAAAAACTGCGCGGCCGGGATCGAGCCGAACCGCGAGCGCATTCAGCTTCACCTCGAGAATTCGCTGATGTTGGTGACCGCGTTGAACCCGCACATCGGTTATGACAATGCGGCGAAAATCGCCAAGAAGGCGCACAAAGAGGGCACCACGTTGCGCCAAGCGGCTGAAGCGCTGGGCTTGGTTTCAGCCGAAGATTTCGGCCGCTTCGTGAAGCCCGAGCAAATGATCGGGCCCAAAGGCTGACGCGCTCCGACGCCCGCCGTGCAAAACCGACTCAGGAAAGCCGGGGCGAGACGCCGAAGGCTGTGACGCAATTTGTTGCGCCTCGTGACCATCAAAATAAAAATCGGAACGCGCGCGAAAGAATGCGAGACGCGCGAGCAGTGTGAATCTCGAGCGCGCGCCTTAAGTTTCGGAGATGCCGGCACCACACCCAATCGAAGCCAAGTGGCCGATTTCGGATC
>DASYCL010000374.1:0-2087 GCA_036500245.1 Polyangiaceae bacterium
CTAGCACGAAAGCCCGCGCATCCGACACTTGTCGGATGCGCGAAAGGAATCAGCGTCGCTAGTTTCGAAGCATGCTCGGATTCGGAAGGATGCTCGTTCTGTTTGGCTTATTGGCGCTGACCGGGTGCAGCTCGAGCGGCAGTGACGGCGACAGCTGCAACCCGGATGACGCAAACGGCGTCGTCGGCACCGGCAGCAACGACGTCGTATTGCTCAACGTGAGCGACACGGCATTCTCCGTGGGCGGCGTGGACAGCGGTTCGACCGAGCCCAACATCACCACCGAGAATCTGGAACCCGTAACCTTGACCCTGACGAACATCGGTACAAGGCTCCACGACCTGCAAATCGCGTGCATTCCCAGCGGTCTTCCCGCAGGCTGCCCCACGATGTCGTGCTTTCCGGACGACGCCAACATTCCGACCTTGCAACCGGGATCGAGCACCACCGTGATGTTCACCACGCCCGCCGTCGAAGGCGCCTACCCATTCAGGTCCGACTTCGACGGGGACACGACGACCGAAGCGGACGGCGGAGTGAGCGGCTTGGTCGGTGAATTCGTGTTGATGTGAGGACGCGCGTTTTCGTTTCGTGCGCGGCGTTCGCGCTGGCGACGCTGCTAGGCATGCACGCGGCGCGCGCGGACGTGACAGTGGCGCAGCCCAGCTCGGCGATCGTGCCGAATTTTCCGGCGGATGCGCCGGCGATCGAAGTGCAGGTCGTGCTTTCGTTGGTGATCGACGAAGCGGGCAAGGTCGAATCCGCGCTGGTCGCGAAGCGTGTGCCGTCGGATGCGCCGGCTTCGTTCGACGCGGCCGCGCTCGACGCGGCGCGGAGCGCGATCTTCGAACCGTCGCGGCGCGACGGCAACGCGATTCGTTCGCGCATCGACTACGTGGTCGTGTTTCATCCACCCGAACCTGCTCTGCCGACTGCGCCAGCCGCGCCGACTGCACCAAGTGCGCCCGCGCCCGCCCCAGTGACTGCTGCGCCGCCGAGTGCGCCCCAAACAAACAGCCAAGCCAAGCAAACCGCGCCGTCGGCAACGCCTCCGGCCGAAAAGGACGAGCAAGACGAAGACTACGCGCTCACGATCGAAGTGCGCGGGCAGAGTTGGGCTTCGCCGCGCGGCGTGGGCGACATTCGGATCAAGCGCGAGTTACTCGACGCGGCGCCGCATCAACAAACGAGCGAAATGCTCTCGGCCGCGCCCGGATTTTTCGTCGATCACGAAGACGGCGAGGGTCTCGGGAACGACGTGTTTTTGCGTGGTTTCGACCTCGACCACGGCTCGGGCATCGAGATGCGCGTCGGCAACGTGCCGATCAATAGCCCGGTGCACGTTCAAGGGCAGGGCTATGCGGACGCAAACTTCATCATTCCCGAAGTAGTGCGGTCGATTCGCGTGCTCGAAGGTCCGTACGATCCGCGGCAAGGCGACACGGCGATCGTTGGCAGTGCCTACTTCGATCTCGGCGTGAGCGAGCGCGCGAACGAAGTCAAAGGTAGTTACGGTTCGTTCAATCAAGCGCGCGTGGTCGGCGTCGCGGCGCCCGCGGGTTTCGACGAGCAAACCTTTGCCGCGTTCGCGCTGCGCAAGAGCGACGGCTTCGGTTCACATCGCGCATCCGAATCAGGCACGATGAACGCGCAATACGGCTTGGATTTGGGCGCGGACAGCCACCTACGCTTGCTCGCGACCGCGTACGGCGCGCGGAGCAAATTGCCGGGCGTTTTGCGGCAATCGGACGTCGATTCCGGCGCGGTCGGCTTTTACGGACGCTACCCGTTTTATACGGATAATCAGGGCGTCGAAAGTTCGCGCGTGATCGTGAGCGCGGACTTCGACACCGTGACCGAGGGCGGCGCGCACTTCGAGCTCGCGCCGTGGGCGATGTGGTCCAACTTCGACGCGCGCGAAAACTTCACCGGCAACATCTACAGCTCCGCACTCGATCCGATGCTCGCCGGCGGTCAGGGCGATTTGTGGGAAACCGTGAATCGCGAATCGGCGGTTGGCGCCATCTCGCGCTTGCACCCGGCTCCGCTCAAGATCACGAGTTTTTTCGAAGCCAGCGTCGAGCCCG
>DASYCL010000375.1:0-4904 GCA_036500245.1 Polyangiaceae bacterium
CCAATCAAGTGCAGAATGCCGCGCAGTCCGCTGGAGACGCGACTTCCAATTTGGCGAACGGTCAGGTCCCGAGCGGCTTGAACGCGGGCGCTGGCACCGACAATGGCGCAGGCGGCGGCGACTCCGCACTCGCAGATGCAATCCCGACCGTCAAGGTTCCCGAGCTCAAGAACCCGCTCGGCAACATGCACGAACGAATGTCCGATGCGTGCACCAAAGCCAAGACTCCGGACGACAATCTCGTTTGCGAAGTGCGCGTACGCGCCTATCAGCTCTCCTGGCACTTCCAAGATGACGCGGCGAATGTCGAAGGTTGGCAGCTCGTTGCGCCGTTGATCCTCGGAGCGAACGGCGCGCCTGAGATTTCGCTCGGTGCCGAAGAGAAGGTCAAAGTCGGTCACGCGTTCGTCGCGACGGGACCGAACGGCGAACGACTCGGCTATTTCAAAGTCACCCACGTCGGACCCGGCGGCAAAGACGGGAAGAGTCAGCCTTCGGAACTCAGTTTGCGCATGGGCTCCGCGACCGAGGGCATGCAGCTGCACGAATACCGTTTCTTGGGCCTCGGCATTGCAGTGCACGGCTCGGTCGAGACATTGCTGTCGAACGCCAATCACTATGTGATCTTCGGCATGCAAACGCCGAATGGTCCCCCGCCGCCGTTCGCGCTGTACAAGGCGCCGAGCCTCGTCTTCGGCGGCGGCGGCACGCTGAGCCTCGATTTGAGCGGCCTTTTTTCCTGGAGTGAGACGCGGCTCCGAGCGAGCGGCGAATACTTGAGCGGCAACGGCACCGGCCTCAGCGCGACGCTCATCCCGATCGATCTGCAGCTCGAAAAGGGATTTTATCTCGGCAAAGGGCTGAATTTCTTTCTCGGGCTCGGACCGTCGATTACGTTGGCCAAGCTGACCGCCGCGTTTCCTTCGATTGGAGGTTTCCCGGGTGGCACGACGAACGCGAGCGCAACGCGCTTCGGCGGCGCGCTCGACACGGGCTTCGACATCTTGTTTAGCCCGCGCGTCGCGCTACGCATCGCAGGCGTCTTCCGTTACAACGTCGGCAGCAGCTACTCGGGCGATGCCGCCGCTGCGCTCACCGAGAACGGCGCCGCAGATAGCTTCTCCACGCTCGGTGGAAACGTCGGTTTGAACCTCGAGCTCTGAGTGGAGCGCGGCGCGCGCTCAGCGATTGAGCGGCAGCGGCTGGCTGCCCGCGCCGACCTGGCTCGGACCTGACCAGGTCGCGAGCACCGCGGGCAAGACGACGACCGCGGTCACCAAGCAACAGATCTCGCCGAGCACGGCAACCAACCCAAATAAAAATAATGCGCGATTTTGCGCCAAAAGCAGCGATCCATAACCGATGATCGTGGTCAGCGAGCAGAGCGCAACCGCGCCGCCGGTCGAGCGAATGGCTTCGAGTACGTCGCGCTCGCCGGTTTGACGATAGCGCGCCATCACGTTCACCGAATAGTCCACGCCGATGCCGAACGTGATCGGGAACGCAATGAAGTTGCAGAAATTCACTTTGACGTGCAGCACGAGGATGGCCGCGGTGAGCCAGAGCACGCCGATCAAGAGCGAGCCGATGATGAGCAACGTCGAGCGGCTGAAGCGGAAGATCGCGGTCACGAGCACGATCACGCCGAGCAGCGCGGCGATCGTGGCGAGCGGGCCGTCCCGCGAGATCGACGAGATGATGTCCGCCGAGAGCGGGATCGATCCCGCCGGGCGCGCATCCTTGCCGCCGATGCGCCGGAGCTCGTTGGTGAAGGTTGCGAGCGCGTCCCCGTGCCAGGTCGCGTCGCTTGGCTTCGGGTAAACGAGTACGGAGCGATCCATGCGTCCGTTTCGTTCGCGCATCCCAGCCGTGAACGTGTGCGGCAGCTCGTCCGGTCCGAGCACGTGCAAGCTGTCTTCCGGTAAGTAGGGTTCGATCGCAGAGCGTTGCTCGCTGGTCAGCTCTGCTTTGATCCGCGGCGTGAAGATTTCGCGGATTTGCTGCACTTCCGCGAGCTTTTCCGGCTGCTCCTCGGGAATCACGTCGTTCTTGTCTTGCACGTCCGACACGAAATCGTGAAGCACGCCACTTTGCACGGACGCCTTCAGATCCGCGCTGACGCGCTCGGTCGCGGCCGGCGAATCCGTGAGCATCACGAGCGGCGTGAGGTAACGACCGAGCAAGCCGTCCATTCGACGACCCCAGTAGGCTTCACCTGAGATGTGCGAGTCCGCGCGGCGCAGCTGCGAGAAATCGTATTCGATCCACGAGCCGTCGATGGCGCGCACACGGTAGATCGCAAAGAGCGTCAACGCCCCGGCTACGGCGACGATCGGCCCCGGGTGGCGCTGCACGAAGTTGGCGATGCGTCCCATGATCACGGGACGATGCTGGCCGCTCTTCCGGCTGCTCGCATCGCGATCGAGCCAAGCGACGAGCGAGGGACTCAAAACGAATGCCATCGCCCAACACGCGACCATGCCGATCGCGCCGATCACGCCGAATTGGTGGAAGCCGCGGAATTGAGTGAGCATCAGTGAGCCGTACGCGGTCGCTGCCGCGAGCGCGGCTACCACCGTGCCGCTACGCGAGCCCCAGATCGCCACCACCAGCGAGTCCTCGATGCCTTTGCCGGCGCGGCGCTCTTCGACGTAACGCGCGAGCAGAATGATCCCGAAATTGACGCCGTTTCCCACGATCACCGAGCCGAGAAACGCGGTGTTCGAGTTCAAACCAGTGATGCCGATCGGCGGCAGTGTGACGAGCGCGAAGGCGTAAAGAGTCGCCAACGCGAGCGGCATCAGCAGCACGAGCACGCTCTTCCACCAACGAAAGAACACGAGCACGACCGTCAGCGTCAGCAAAATGACGACCACTGACGATACGCTCAAGTCCGAAACCAGCGCAGCGAGCTCTTCGACGTCGATCGCGACGTCACCGGTGTAGCCGATGCGCATCCCGGGCGCGTACTTGTCCGGCCCGCCGAGCTCGTCGAGATCTGCACGCACCCGTTTGAAGAGCGCGTTGCCGAGATCCGAACCGGTAGTAAACGATGCGACTTCGATCAACATCAAGGTGAGATGCTGATCGGGGTTCGAGAAGCGATTGTCTTTGAAGTGCTGTCCGTTCTTGTCGCGATATTTTTTTTCGAGATCGCTGAAGTCCAGTTTCTGATCGTCTTCGTCGTCGCTGTCGCCTAGCGTCAAATCGAGCGACTTCGAGACCTCGCGATCGCGTTCGTCCGCGATGCGTTCGTGCACCGTCTTCAGGTCCGCAAGCTCGACGTAGAGCGGCGCGTTGGCCTTCAAAAAAGCGCTTTCGCTCTGCACGCCCGTGCGCACGAACGCGACCAAATCCTTCGGATATTTGCGGACGCGCGCGGCGAGGTCGTCGACCAGGCGTTCGCCGGCCGGCAGGTTCGCGGCGCTGCCCGTGTCGACCAGCACACCCAGGTAGCGCACGCCCGGCATGCGATGGCGCAGTTCGTCGATCGCCGCGACGCTCGGCGCGTTTCGGGGCAGGAGCTCTTCCACGTCGCTCTTGAGGTGCGCGTAGAGCATCACCGTGCGAAACGCCGCGGGGATCGCCAGCAGCACCGCAATCAACCAAAGCAGACGACCATGGCGCACCGCCCAGGCGACGTAACGCCGGAGTCGCTCGCTCGCTGGCTTTTGTGGGTCCGAGCCCGAGCTCACTTCGCGACTCCGGCGATCGGCAGCGACGCTTCGCCGAGCTCCACGCGAGCGCTCATTGCCCGCCGCATCACCACAGCGACCACGACGGTATAGAACGACCCCAGAACCACATCGAAGACCCAGTGATGATCGAGGTACACCGCGGCGAAACACATCGACAAGTAAAACCAAATCAAGAGCGTGCGCCCGAGCCAACCGTGACGTCGAAAGCCTTCGATCGCGAGCAACAGCGGATAAGCGACGTGCAGCGACGGCACCGCGCCGAATACGTCGCTCGAACGCCCGTAAATGCCTGCGAAATACGGCACGCCGAGCCAAGCGTCCACGCGCGCCAAATTCGGGCCTTCGCTCGCGTGCGTGCTCAAATCCACCGCGCAGCCGTAGTGATGGAAGTACCAAGGTGGAGCTGCCGGATACAGATGGTACGTAATGAAGCCCGCGACGTTGAGCACCAGAAATGCCCAGGTGAAACGCAACAATCCCGGATAGTCGCGAAAATAGAGGTAGATCGAATAGCCGACCACGACCGCGATGAACGTGCCGTACGGAATCGCGCAGTAGCGATCCAAAAATGGCGTCGCGTGAGCTTGAAAATAGTCGTGCAGAGTCGCGCGCTGGCCGTTCAATTCGAGGCCGAAGAATCGTTGATCGATCGCGCGCACGTCGCACACGTGCACGTTGTCCTTCGTGAGCCCGACGTTCTTGACGACCCTCATCGAATCGTAGAGCACGCCAACCAAGCCAATCGGGAGAATGCCGAGGAAGAGTTTTTTGGTTTTTGGTGAGAAGTACGCCGTGAACGTCGCGAACAGCGCGACTGCGATGTGATCCCAACGCAGTTTGCCTTGCACGCCCCAAAACAGCGCGAGCAGCCAGAACGGCAACGACGGCAAATAGGGATAGCGCGGCCACAGCGCACGCGCGTGCGCTCGAAAGCGGGCCAGGAGAGTCACGAGGCGCTCCGCTTCGCGAACACCCAGAGTCGCTGCGCCGGATACGAAACCAAGGCAAATGCCGCCAATTTCGCGGGCAGCCAAGCGATGCGCGCCGACCAACCCCAAGCTTCGACCGTGACGGCCAAGAGCAGCCGCAGTGCGAAGAACGTCGCGAGCGAGACCACGACGTAACGCAGCGCTTGCGGCACCGCGCGTTCGTCCGCACGCGCGAACGTGTAGTGACGATTGATCGAGAAATTCACGGCCGCACCGG
>DASYCL010000376.1:0-1796 GCA_036500245.1 Polyangiaceae bacterium
GCGGATGGGCGGATCGCTGGGGTGATCGCGCTGTTGCGTGACGTGACCGCGCAGCGCGACCTCGAGCAACAGCTCCTGCAGTCGCAAAAAATGGAGGCGATTGGCCAACTCGCGGGCGGCGTGGCCCACGACTTCAACAACCTATTGACGGTGATCGTCGGCTGCGGAGAGCTCGCGCTCGACGATCTCGGTCAAGCGCACCCGACTCGCACGAACCTGGTCGAGGTCTTGGCGGCGGCGAACCGCGCCACGCTGCTGACTCGGCAGCTCCTGGCATTTAGTCGTCAACAAGTCGTTCAGCTTCAGCAAATACAATTGAATGAAGTATTGGCTGGTTTTGAGAGCATGCTTCGTCGCTTGATCCCTGGGCGCGTGGAACTCTCGATTCTGCTGCGACCCGAGCTGAGCTTGGTCACCGCGGACAAGAGTCAACTCGAGCAAGTGATTTTGAATTTGGTGATCAACGCTTGCGACGCGATGTCCGACGGTGGGGCGCTGCGCGTCGAAACGGACGAGGAAACCTTGACCCGTGCCGCAGCCGACGAGCTCGGCGCAATCGCTGGTCGCTATGTCTCTTTAACGGTGACCGATACCGGCACGGGCATGTCGGAGGAGACGCGAAAGCGAATCTTCGAGCCTTTTTTCACTACCAAAGAGCTCGGCAAAGGCACTGGTCTCGGTTTGTCGACCGTATACGGCATCGTCCGTCAGAGCAGCGGCTTGATTCAGGTGCTCAGCGCGCCGGGCCAAGGCAGCGAATTTCGCGTCCTCTGGCCGCGCAGCGCGCGACATTCGACAAGTCCGCCGAGCGTGCCGCCACGAGCGGGCGACGTGGAAAAAGTTTCGATTCTGCTCTTCGAGCCGGACGACTCGGTGCGGAAAATTGCCGCGCGCATCCTCCGCTCGCAAGGGCATGCCGTGCTCGAAGCCGCCGAGCTTGCACAAGCGCTTGCCGCCGTTGCGGATACGCGAGAGCCGCTCGACGTTTTGCTGCTCGAGATTGGGCAAGCCAAGCCTGCTCTGCGCGAAGCGCTCGTGGCGTCGCGGCCCAGCATCCGTGAGGTGCTGCTCACCGGGGGTAGCTCGGCTGCGCACGACGAAGACCGCCCGCCGGCGGAAGCGACTTTGCTCGTCAAACCGTTCTCGCGTGCGCAGCTGCTCGAGAAGATCGCAGTGGCGCTCACTGCCGAGGCGCGCGAGCAAGCATCATGAACGAAGCGGGGGCGGCCGGTTCCGAAGCCGCGGACACGAGCCGTCAGCAAATCTTGCTCTGCGAAGTCGCTTCGCTACTCTGTGGTTTCACGCTGGGCTCCGTGATCGAAACGATGCGCGCGCTGCCGATCGAGCCCGTTGCCGGCACGCCGAGTTTCGTCTCCGGATTGTCGATTGTCCGCGGTCAGCCCGTCCCGGTCATAGATTTGGCTGCTTTGCTCGGTGCTCCGCGTGAGGCCCGACGGGTGCGCTTCGTGTTGGTCCGTGCCGGGGAGCGACGCGTCGCGCTGGCGGTCTCGAATGTGCTCGGCACGCGCGCGCTTCCGCTTCGTTCATTGCAAGAGTTGCCGCCGCTGCTCGCGAGCGCCGCCGCTGAGTTCGTCAATGCGATCGCCTCGCTCGACGCGCAGCTGCTCTTGACGTTGGAGAGCGGACGGATGCTAGAGGCCTCGGTTTGGGCGGAACTAGAACTGGCCGGTGCTCGCTCGTGAAGGAAGTATTGTCCGCGGCCGAGCTCGATCAGTTTCGCGCTTTCGTTGCACAACGATTGGGCCTCTGGTTCGATGACGGCAAGCTCGAATATT
>DASYCL010000377.1:0-11008 GCA_036500245.1 Polyangiaceae bacterium
TTCATCGGCTTGAGCGAGCGCAGCTTCACTTCGAAAGCGACTAAGTCGTCCGCCGGATCGTAGGTGTCGACCTCGGTGCGCTTGCCGCGTTGCGCCAGCGACGAGATGTCCGCAGTCATCGTCACCGGGCGCTTGTACTCGAACGAGCGCAGCGTCACTTGCCCGGTAATTCTCGGCAATTCGCGCTCACCATCGGCATTTTGCGACTTGATGTTCACGTCCAAGTCCGCGTCCGCCACCGCGCGGATGCCTTCGTTCATGGGCAACGCGAGCTCACGCGCGACGATCGCGAAGTGCGCCGCCCCGAGGTCGAGCCCACGCAGCGGC
Organism: Polyangiaceae bacterium; assembly: GCA_036500245.1. Classification (GTDB taxonomy): domain Bacteria; phylum Myxococcota_A; class Polyangia; order Polyangiales; family Polyangiaceae; genus PMG-095. The sequence continues at coordinate 328 of DASYCL010000377.1, forward strand.
GCGCCGCCGCTCAGCTGCAATGTACCCGCGCCAACCTTGGCCGAACCCTTCTCGATGCGCAGCTCGCTCGAATCCACGCGCAGCGCGAGCGCGATGTCGGAGACGGGCAGCGGCAAGCCGCGAATTGCAATTTCGCCGCGCTCCAGATCGAAGCCGCCTGCAAAGCGCGGCGCGAGCAGCGGACCTTGCACTTCGAGCTTGCCGGATAGCGTGCCCTCGGCGCGTTCGGCGCGCGGGATCATGTCGACCAAGCTCGCGAGCTGCATCGGGCGCAGCGTGAGCTTGGCGTCGATTTGCGGCATGGTGGAGACGTTGAAAATCGTGCCTTGAGCGTCGAACGTCGCGCGTTGACCGCGCGGCGTGGTGGTGGTGAATCCGAGCCCAGGCAGCGAAAATCGCCCCTCTTCGAACACGATCGGCTGCGAGCCGGGCACGAGTTGGACGCGATAACCCTTGCGAGTGACGTCCCAATCCGTCACTGCGAGCTCGACTCGAGAATCGAGCGGCGCCTTCATGCGAAGCTCGCCCAAAGAGAGCTTGCCGCTGACCTTGCCTGCGAGGCGCGTCTCCGATTCGCCGAGCGCGGGCGAGAGTTCCGCCATCGCCCCCAAATCCAGCGACGAGAACACGACGTTCCCACGCACGATTTTGTTTCGTTGGCGCGTGATGGTCAGATCGTCGAACCTGAGCTGACCGCCGAACAGGTTACCATTGGTGTGAAACACACCCGAGGAGTTGTCCGCGTCGTACTCGCCGCGTTCGAACGGCGCGCCGATCGGCTTACCGCAATGAGTCGTGCCGATGATCTTTTGTTCGCGCTTGGTCGGCACGAGCCGCACGTCGAAGGTGGAGCTCGGCAAAGTGGCGCGACCGACGCGGACCGGTGAAATCCGGCCGCTCGCGTTGAGCTCGAGATCGTCGATCGTGCCACCGACTTCGGCGACCGCGCTGACTTGCCCATCGGTACCGCGTAGCAACGCCGGCAGTGCGTCGATGCGCGACAGAGGCACCGCGCTGCCCACGAAGTGCCCGTACACCTTCGCGCCCTGACGCACGCCGAGCGAACCGATCAACGTACCGGCACCCTTGTGTAACGTGAGGCTCGGTACGTCGAGATCGACGCCCTGATACGTCGCGTCGCGATCGGTCCAGCGGAAGTCGAACTGCGCGTCGCCGGAGTCGTAGCGTTCGTCGAACAGATCGAGCGCGGCCATGCGTGCGTTGCCGGCGACGCGTAAGTTACCCCCGCCGCAGCGATCCTCGCTGCCGCCGAGCACGTAGTGCACGCTGGCATCGAGCGCGGTTTCACCGCGTATGTCGTCGAAGCGCGGATCGGTATCGAAGTGCCAGATATTGAAAAAATCGCGCAGATCGAAGTTCGGGCTCTTCACTTGCGCGTCGGTCACGAGCGACGCAGGTCCGTCGAAATTCAGGCGCGCGCTCGAGACCGTGTAATCGCTCTTGCCCTTCTTCGCTTGCACGTCCGAGAGGTCGAGGATGAGCGGCTTAAAGCGGACCTTGGCGCTCGTGATGTCACCGAATGGAAATCCGCCGAATAGAAATTCCCCAACCTTCAAATTCCCAGTAAGCAAAATGTCCGGCGCCACGCCGCTCATGTCCGCGTCGAGTTCGGCTTTGCCGGCGATTGGAATGCCGACGATTGGACTCACGTCGGCGAGATCGATGCGCGAACCTTTGAGCACCGAGAGCCCGACTTTGTCGTCGAAGCCGATCGACACCATCTTCACGCCGAGCGAGCTCTGACCGAAATCGGTGCGCGTATCGTAGATGTCGAACGAGTTCGGGCGCACGCCGATGTGACCGCGCACGAGCGCCGATTTGACGCCGACCATGTGTTTGCGGGCGGGATCGCGGAAGGACTTGTCAAACACCTCGAAGCCGCGCGTGTCGGCGTAGATTTCGGCGTCGATTTTTAGGGGTTTGATCGTGCCGCCGATTTTCGTCACGCGCACGTCGTTCAAATCCCATTTGATCAACGTGTCGTTGGTGACGCCGAGATCGCGCATCAGACCTTCGAACGACATGCCTTTGCTGTCGACGCGCTCGGCGTACATCGTGATGCCCGGCGCGAACGGCTCGATGCGTCCGTTCTTGAGCACTACGTCGCCGTCGGCGAAGGTCATTTGGTAGCGCGCGATACTGATTGCGTCGCTCGTGATGTCGGCATCGACGTCGAGGGTTTTGGCGAGGTCGTACTTGCCGAAGGTGATGCCTGAGCCGGTGAGCTTGCCGTGCAGGTCCGGCATCTTGTGGCGGCCGTCGTAGCGAACGTCGCCCGCGAACGCGACCACGCCGCCGACCGGCAACATGCGCACGAAGCGATTGGTAATTGGAAGCGGCGCGCGCAGCACGACGTGGCCGTCGATCAGCGGCATTTCGCCGCTGCGCAAACCGACGCGCAGCTGTGAAAGTCGCAGCAAAACCCGACCCGGCACGTCGTCGCGCGCGTTGTCACAGCTCGGAAAAGTGCCTGCCTTCGCGTCGAGATCGGCGGTGCCGAGGGCGGACAAGCGGCGTACCAAAATATCCCCCGGCTCGTAGCGCATGCGCAGCTCGAGCCGGCACAAGACGTCTTCGTCGGTCGCCAGCGTGCCCGGCGGCGGCGGCGGTACTCCGCGCACCACGCGATCGCGCCGCACGCGGCTACCGCTCGAGCGCAGCGCGACTTCGAACGTCGGACCTTGCTCGGCGAAGACGTCGAGATCGAGCTCACCGGTGTCGACGTGTACACCGTCGACGTCGAGCGCGAAGTGACCGTCGCCAATCGAGAGTGAGCCGAACGGCGCTTGCTTCGACGGCGCGTGTTTCGACTTCGGTAAATCCGGTAAGTGATAAGTGAGGTTTTGGATTTTTCCGTCGCGTAGCACCAAGCGTCCGCGCGGTTCGTCGATTTCGATGTCGCCGGCGTCGAGCTTGCCGGACAAAAGCGAGAACACGCGCGGCGTCACTGCGATGCGCTCGATCTCGAGCGCGGGACTGCCGCCGTCGGACGCGGGCACGACCAATTGGTTGATCGTCACGCGCAGCGGTAGCAGCTTGAGCTCGACGCGATAACTGGCCGTCAGGCCGAGCTGCTGTTTCAAGATGCGACTCGCCTCGCGCGCAGCCCAACCTTCGACCGCCTTCGACGACAACACGAACCCGAGCAAAAGCGGCAACGCGCCCAGCACCGCGAACAGCCCGCACACGACACGCGCGAGAATCCGCCCGAAATCGCGATTTCGGGCGGTGCGCGCGAGCACGAGCCGAGCCTTGGCCATGGGCCATCTAGCCTATCGCGAGTGCGGCAAATGAGCTCGTTTTGCGCGGCGCGGGTCACTCGTCGTCACATTTCGCGGGAAATCCGGCGATCGCCGGCGCATGCTAAAGGCCACGAATGTGCTTGCGCTCGCGGTCTTCCTGAATAGAAAGATGCTCCCTTTTTCGCCGAGGATCCGATGTCGCACGAGTCTGCCGTCCCCGTTGTCGACCCCACGCGCGCCGTACACGCGCTGGAGCGTGCGGTGGCCTGCGCCGAACACGGCGCGGCGGACCGGCCCGTTGTCCTGACCAGCGCCGCCGATCTCGCAGCGCTCGGACCCGCCGACATCCGTCCGCACCTCGACCGCGTGATGCTCGGCGAGTACGCGGGCGACGGACTCGACTCGCTGCTCACGACCGGCGCCCTCGACGCGCTCTTGCCCGAAGTCAAAGCCATGGTCGGCTTCGGCGACGGCGAGTGGCGCCACAAAGACGTCTGGAAGCACACGAAGCAAGTCGTGACGCAGAGCGTGTCGCGAATCGAAGTGCGTTACTCCGCGCTGTTCCACGACATCGGCAAAGTGCGCACGCGCAGCATCTCGCCGAGCGGCGAAGTGCACTTCTTCGGCCACGCGGAAGTCGGCGCGCGCATGTTCGACAAGCTCGAGCGCCGCGAGCGCCTATTCGCCAAAGACGAAACCTTGCGCGACGAAGTGCGCTTCCTCGTCTTGCATCACCTGCGCGCGAGCCAATACGACGGCAAATGGACGGACAGCGCCGTACGCCGTTTCGCGCGCGAAATCGGCCCTTACCTCGACGATCTCTTGTGCCTCTCGCGCGCCGACATCACCACCAAGCGCCCGGAAAAAAAACGCCGCGGCATCGCTCAAATCGACGACCTCGCCGAACGCATCACGACGCTCGCCGCCGAAGACGCCGTGCAGCCGCTCTTGCCGACCGGAGTCGGCAACGACATCATGGTCGCATTCAAACTCTCGCCGTCTCGTTTGATCGGCGACATCAAACGCGCGCTCGAAGCCGCCGTCGAAGCCGGAGAAATCGAAGGCGGCCTAGAATCCGCCGCCTACGTCGAATTCGTCGGCCAACACCGGCAACGCTTCGGACTGCCTTGAGAGATTCACCGCCAAGGTCAAAGGTCTTAGAGAACGCCGATTTCTTTGGTCGAGCCTCGCGCGCCGATGCGCATCGCTAAAAAGGCCGCGCAACTCCAAGACGACGTTCGACGTCAACGACGCTTAGTCATCGACGCGCACGACGAACGAACCCCAAATCATTGCTGACTGTTCATCACATCTCCGGGATGTTTTTGGGTCCTGCGCGGACATCACCGCTTGGCCACTCGCGCTTCTCGTGACGTGGCTGGCGCCTGTTCGGTCAGTTCTCACGTGGCCGCCTCTCTTTCGAAAACAGCGATCAGCCGCGCGAACCTGCTGACTTTGTTTTATTTCCGGGCATTCGGCTGCCAGCCTTCGTGCGCGCTCCGGCGCGAAAAGAAGAGCAGAAGAGCAGAAGAGCAGAAGAGCAGGAGATGTGATGAACAGTCAGAAATCATTTGGCGATCTCGGCAATCTCCGCGCCTTGGCGGTGATTGTCTCCAACCGCAATTTGGATTTCGGGTCGCCTCGCGAGCGCAGGCGCGTGCGCCGGTGCTATTCGCCTTCGTACTCGCAGCGCGCGTCGCAGGTTTCGTGGACGATGACGCGCGTGAGCTCGGGCAACTGCGGCTTCATTTTGTGCCACAGCCAGTGCGAGAGCACTTCGCTGGTTGGGTTTTCGAGGCCCGGCACTTCGTTCAAATAGTGATGATCGAGTACGTCGTGGAGCGGCTGCCAGATTTCGTCGATGCGACCGTAGTCGATGAAAAAACCAGACTCGGGATTGACCGGGCCTTCGACGGCAAGCTCAATCTTGAAGCTGTGACCGTGGAGGCGCGCGCATTTGTGGCCTTCCGGCACCTTCGGCAAACGATGGGCGGCTTCGAAACGCAGCTCTTTGATCAGTCGAACTTTCACGCGCCGGAATCTAGCACGTGAATCACCGAGGCCAAGCGGAGCTCAGAGCTCCCAATCGGGATCGAGCCCGGCGAGCTTCGCGAGCGTCGCGGGATGATATGGCGGGCGTGGCGTGATGCCCTGACCCACGTCTCCGCCGTGCGCGGCCAGCACGCGCGCACACGCCGCCAAGCACGATTTGCCCTGACAAATCCCGGTGCCGAAGCCGGTGTAGCGCTTCAGCGACTCGATGTCGCGGTGACCGAGCGAAATGGCGTGCTCGAGCTCGTGCAAAGTCACGTCTTCGCAGCGGCAGAGTAGGACTTTCACGCTACTCCGCAGTCGGCGCGACCTCGCCGCAAATGCCCGCGAACGGACCTTGCGCGTGCGTGCCGCGGAACTCGATGCCGCACTGAATCGGATCGTCGAAGCTACGCAAGACATCGAGCGTCAGCGCCGCGCTCCAGTCGCGACCGCCGTCGACGCGGCCGCGGATCACACCCTGGCGATCGATGAACCACGTTTCCGGAAACAGCTTGGTGCCGAATTTGTCGGCAACCACTTTCGCATCCGGATCGACCATCACGACGAACGGCGGCTCGTTGCCGCCGAGCACCGATTTCAAGGTGTCTCGCGCATCCTCGACGCTGTCGTCCGTGGTCACGGTGATCAGCACCATGTCCGGATGCGGCGCGATCGCTTTGGCCAAGCCGGCAATCGACGGCATTTCTTCCAAGCACGGCCGGCACGTCTTGGTCCAAAAATTCAAAATCACGAGCTTCCCGCGATAGTTCGAAAGCTTCGCGGTGCCGCCGCCGACCTTGGGCAACTCGAAATCCGGCGCGATGCGATTGCGCGCGGCGTAGTCCGGGCGAATCGCGCAGAGCGGAGTGCAAGCCCGGCGCGTCTCGCCTTCACGCGCGCTCGACACGAAGCCGTAGACGCCGGCAGCGGCGAGCGCGATGCAAGTAAACTGTGCGGCTTTCGCGAAGAGCACGGCGAGACCCTAGCACTGCCCGGCGCTCTGTCGCAGCGCGGCTTGCGAGCAGCGGAAAATTCGGGCAAAGACTCGCGCCGAGCCGCCGCACGCGGTTCCGAAAACGCCATGGATCGCTTGGAAAAACGGCTACTCGCCGAAGTCGCGCGCGCGAGCCACGATTTCAAGCTGCTCGAGCCGGGCGATCGCGTACTGGTCGCGGTGAGCGGCGGCAAGGATTCGCATGCGCTGCTCTATCTATTGCGCCAAATCCAGCGCCGCGCGCCGTTCGAATTCTCGCTGTTCGCGGTGAACGTCGATCAAGGGCATCCGGGTTTTCCGGAGCGCGTGCTGCCCGAATATTTCGAGCGCGAAGGCTACGAGTACAAGATCGTCAAAGAAGATACCTACTCGGTGGTCAAAGAGAAGATCCCCGAAGGCAAGACGTATTGCTCGCTGTGCTCGCGGCTCCGGCGCGGCATTCTCTACACGCTCGCGGTCGAGCTCGGCGCGACGAAAATCGCGCTCGGTCACCATCGGGACGACGTGATCGAAACCCTGCTGCTCAATTTACTCTACTCGGGTCAGCTCAAAGCCATGCCCGCTCGGCTCCGCTCGGACGACGGACGCAACGTCGTGATTCGTCCGCTCGTGTATTCGAGTGAAGCGGAGCTCGCGGAGTTCGCCGCGCAAAAAGCGTTTCCGATCATCCCTTGCGATTTGTGTGGCTCGCAGGAAAATTTGCAGCGGAAGCAGGTGAAAAACCTGCTCAACGAGCTCAACGCCAAGAACCCCAAAGTGCGCGCGAACGTGTTCAACGCGCTCGGCAACGTGCGCCCATCGCATTTGTACGATGTCGCTTTGCGCGCGGCGGTCGGTGTCGTCGAAGCGGAAGAAAGCGCTGCGACCGATGTGAATGTGGCGGAACGCGCTCCGGAAGTGCCGTTGTCGGCCTTACTCCGCGCGCGTTGATGCAAGCCTGGTCGCGCTGAAATTTTCGCGGGAACGCGCGGCACCCTTCTGGTGTCAGAATAGGCGTGATGCGTTCGGCGCTGATCGGTCCGCTTCCGCTGCTCGGCTCGCTCGGGCTGCACGCCGCGATTGCGCTCGGATTTTTTTTGGCCGTGCGCCATGTGCCGAAACTGCACGAATATCGCGACGCGCGGCCGGATGTTTGGGTTGGCAATGCGGTCGAGGTCGATGCGGTGGCGACGCCGGACGAAGCCGCGAATCCATCGAACGCCGCAGTGCAAGCTGCGCCGGGCGAGACGACAGCCGCCGCTTCTGCGCCGACCGCGCCGGCTTCGACAGCCGAAGTTGCGGCCCTTCCTGCGCGCCCAAAGCCCGAAGAGATTGCGGCCGAACCCACACGGTCAAAGCAATCGACCGCGCGCGACGCGTCGCAAAGGGCAACCCCCCAACCAAAAAACACCAAGAGCAGCGCTCTGCCGTCGAGCGGCGACGCGAGCGAGCGAGCGACTCAAACCGCGCCGGCATCGGGCGCGTTCGGCGGCGAAGGCTTGCCGCCGGGCGTGCGCAGTTTGCCGAGCGCGTTCACGCGCGCGATTCCAGCAGCCACCGCGGCGGATCCGATTTGGCAAACGTCGACGCTGGGCACCGAGCATCCATTCAGCATCGCGATCGAGATCGACGACGAGGGGCACATCGCGAGCGCCGAGATTTTGCGCGAGAAAGACGGCGCGGAGCCGCAAACGCAAGCGCAGCACTTGCGTGAGCGCGTGATCGCGTTGCTCGGCGCGGGCCAGTTCGCGCTGCAAAACGAAGTCGCGGGCGGCCACGCCGTGTTTCGTCTCACGATCACACTCAGCGACGAGAGCGTGAGCGAAGACGAGCTCGCCCAATTGCCGAAGAAAGGCTTCGAGCCGCCGAGCGAGTCGCGACCGGGTCGCGCTTACTTCACTTTGGTTTCGGGGCGACACTTCGAAGCCAAGGTGCAAGTCTTGGCCGCGAAGTAAGACTCACTTCGACGCGCTCGCGGCGAGCGGCAGCTTCTTGTGTTTGAGCCGTTCGGGCGCGATCGGCGTCTCGGTGCCGTCGTAGCCCTCGCCGTCCGGGCGATGGCCGAGCTCGCCGAACGCGCGCTTGTAGTCGGAAAAGCGGCCGCCCGCGCGCACCGCGGACACGAGCGCGAGGCCTTCGGCTTCGCCGCCTTGCGCGAGCACGTATTCGACCCAGGCCCATTTCGCGCTGACCGAGCGCACATCGGCGCGGCCGCGGAGACCCTTGCGCAAGCGATCGAGCTTTGCGTCGACGCGCGCGACGCCCGCGTACGGCATGCGATCGAGCGGCGTGTTTCGCTTCGCGCAAAACGGCGCCACGCCGAGCGCGATCGGACAGATCTTCGACAGCTCGCTGACGAAGCGCACGCACTCGTCGATGTCTTCGTTGGTTTCGCCGGGCAGACCGATCATCAGATATAATTTGAGTCGATCCATGCCGTATTTTTTCGTGCGTTCGGCGGCAGCCACGTAGTGCGGCTCGCGCCCGCGGCGATCGATCAAACCGCGCATGCGTTCGCTCGGTCCGTCGAGCGCGGTCGTCAGCGTGCGATGTCCGGCCGAGCGCAGCGCGGCGACGAATTCGTCTTTCAAACGATCCGGGCGCAAGCTCGAAAGTCCGACTTGCAGCCCGCGCTCGGCGAGCTCGGTCACGATTTCGACGATCTTCGGATGATCGCTAACGGCCGCGCCGACCAAGCCGACTTTGCGCGCATGCTTGGGGATCTTGTCGAAAATGACGTCTTTTGGCACGATGCGCATGCCGCCGTTGGTCGAACGGCGCATCACGCAGTAGGTGCAGCCGCGCGAGCAGCCGCGCTCGCTCTCGATCAAAAACATGTTCGAGAGCTCGGTATGCGGCGTGATGATCGCGCTGTGCGCGGGCAAGAAAGAGTCGTCACAAGCGGCGATCTTCGCGAGCGTGCCGCCGTGGTGCGCAGGCACGAAGATGTTCGGGTGCGCGGCGAGTCGTTCGAGCGCGGCGGCGCGGTTCGGCGCGTCGTAAATCGTCTGGATCGCGAACTCGACGATGCTCTCCGCTTCGCCCATCACGATCGCGTCCGCGATGGGCGCGAGCGGCAGCGGATTCGAGAACGTGAGCGGGCCGCCCGCGAGCACGAACGGCGCTTGTTCGCTCCGCTCTTCGCGCAGCACGGCGATGCGCGACGCATCCAGCATACGCACGAGCCCCGCGATCTCGAGCTCATACGCGACGCTCACCGCCAAAATCGGAAATTCGCCGAGTTCGCGCAAGCCTTCGTAGCTCAGCGGCCGCTCGATCACGCTGCCCGCGCGATCGCCTTCGTCGGGCAAAAACACGCGCTCGCAACAAGCGCCCGGCATGGCTTGGATCGCGCGGTAGATGCGCTGATACCCGAGTGAGCTCATGCCCACGTGATACGGCGAGGGATAAACCAGCGCGACGCGCGCCGGCGCGTCCTTGTCGATGCGACCCACTTCATCAGACAAGCGCGTCTGAATCAGGAGTCTCGTCGCGCTGGAAAGCATTGGGCGCCGAGTATAGCGCGCTTTCTCGCGCGGGCCGCTGACGCTCGCAGAAGCGATGCTACTCTACCGGCGTGAAACTAGGTACGAAGGTGGTGGCGGCCCCGCCCACGCAAGAATTCGAACGCGAGCCGGACCGAGAGAGCACCCTGATTTTCGACTGGAACGCCGAAAGCGACGCGGAACTCGCTGGCCTCTCGATCACGTTGCTCGACGAAACGTTGCGCGACGGACTGCAGAGCCCATCCGTGAAAAATCCGACGCTCGCCGAGAAAATCGCGTCGGTCGAATTGATGAACGAGCTCGGCGTCGATTTCGTGAACGTGGGTTTGCCGAGCGCATCGCCACGCGCGTTCAGTGAAGCGCTGGAGCTGTGCAAAGAAATCACCGCGCGCCGCTGGCGCATTCGGCCGGTCTGCGCCGGCCGAACTTTGGTCGATGACGTGAGCGCGATCATCGAAGTGTCGCAGCGGGCCGGGCTCGCGGTCGAAGCGTCTTTGTTCGTGGGTTCGAGCCCGATCCGCGCCGCGGCCGAAGATTGGGATTTGGATTTTTTGCTCAACCGCTCGAAGGCCGCCATCGACGCGGCGCGGCGCGCCGATTTGCAAGTGACGTTCGTCACCGAAGACACCACGCGCGCGCGGCCCGAAACTTTGCGCTCGCTGTTTTCGCTGGCCGTCGATCGCGGCGCTTCGCGGCTCTGCTTGTGCGACACCGTCGGTTTCGCGACGCCGGAAGGCGTGGCGCGCGTCACCCAATTTTCGAGGCAAATCGTGGGACCGCGCATCGGTATCGACTGGCACGGCCACAACGATCGAGGGCTCGCGGTGGCGAATGCGATCAGCGCGGCCAAGGCAGGCGCGGATCGCTTGCACGCGACCGCGCTCGGCGTCGGCGAGCGCGTCGGC
>DASYCL010000378.1:0-4123 GCA_036500245.1 Polyangiaceae bacterium
CGTCAGCGCGAGCAACCCGAGAACGAACGGAGAAATCACGCGGCGTTACTGGTCAATGAACGACGAAGGCCGGTATTGGCAAACAACGAAAACATCACCAGCACGAGCAGCACGGAGCTCAAGAGATACGGATATTCGGCGTGAATCTCATAAAGTCCCGTGCCCGCGAGCGGCCCGAGCATGCGCCCCACGCCCATCGCGGAGCTGTTCAAGCCCGCGACCACGCCTTGGTCGTCTTCGCTCACGCCGAGTGACATGCCCGCGGTCACGCCCGGCATCGCCAAGCTCTGGCCGAATGCCTGCGCCGCGAGCGCGAGCGTGAGCGCGGCGAACCCGTGCGCGAAGATCAACGCGACGTAACCCACGAGCGCGATCGGCATGCCGATCAGCAAGAGCCGCAGCGGCGGCCATTTGAAACGGCGCACCAAATAACCTTGGTTGAACACCGCAACCACACCGTAAATGCCGAGCGCCATGCCGACCGAGCGCGGTGTGTCGTGATTCGAGAGGTGCAAGCGATCTTGATAATAGAAGCTGATCGTCTGCTCCATCGCGACCGAGGCCAGGCTGAGCGTAAAGCCCATCGCGAGCAGCGGCCAAACCGCGCGCGCCACTTCGTGCGTCGCACGCGGCGGCTCGCTCGCGAGCAAACGCTTCGATTCGGGCAGAAAAAACCAGACGAACGTGGCATTGAGGAACGCCACGCCGGACGAGAAGTACACCGCGGCGAGCAAGCTCACATAGGAGAACGCCGCGCCGATCGGCGGTCCGAAGATCACCCCCAAGCCAAACGCTGCGCCGATCACGGCCATGCCCGCGGTGCGGTCGTGTCGACCCGTGAGATCGGCCATGTACGCTTGCGCCGTCGGCAGCGTGGCGGACGAAAATGCGCCGCCGACGAGCCGCGCCGCGAGCAAACCGGCGAACAAAATCGGAGTTGCCCAATGCGCGCGGCCGCCCAGATCGGCGATCAGCGCGAAAGCGAAAAAGCTCACACCGAAGCCGACAATGCCCGTGAGCAAAACGCGCTTGCGCCCGATGCGCTCGCTCAGCCTGCCCCAATAAGGACTCACCAAGACCTGCATCAACGCGTAACTCGCCGATAGCGATCCGACTTGGAGCTCGCTCAAGCCGAGCTCGCGCCCGAGCGGCGCCAAAATCGGAAACAGCACGCTCAACCCGAGGATGCTGTTGAAGAGCGTGATGAAGAGAAGGCCCTTCGGGCTCATGCGCACGGGCCTAATCGAGTCCGGTGCGCTTTGACATCACGAAAGCGCGAGAGCGAACGACGTACTGGACAAAGGTATAGCTTGGGCTTAACAGAAGAGCGCGATGACCGAGCCTGTCGAACCCGCATTCGATCCCATCCCCGCGCTCGCTAGCGAACTGAATCTGCCGCGCTCGTCCGTCGCCGCCGTGGTGCAGCTCTTGGCCGAGAGCGCGACCGTGCCGTTCATCGCGCGTTATCGCAAAGAAGCGACCGGCGGGCTCGACGAAGTGCAGATCCGGAACATCGAAGAGCGCCGCACCTATTTGGTCGAGCTCGAAGCGCGCCGCAAATCGATCACGAACGAAATTGCGAGCCAAGGCAAGCTCACGCCGGAGCTGGCGAAGAAAATCGCGACCGCCGGCACCAAAGCCGAGCTCGAAGATCTGTATTTGCCGTTCAAGCCCAAGCGCCGCACGCGCGCGACCATCGCGAAGGAACGCGGGCTCGAGCCACTGGCCGATTTGATTTGGGGTCAGGGGCGCGAAGGGTCACCCAGCGTGAGCGCGGAGAAGTTCGTGAGCGCCGAGAAAGAAGTGCCGGATGTGTCCGCCGCGCTCGCCGGCGCGCGCGACATCTGCGCCGAGCGCATCGCGGAAAATCCGGAAGTGCGCCGTCACACGCGCGAGGCGTATTTGCGCGAAGGCGCGATCCGTGTCGGGAAAACCAAGGATTTCGAGGACAAAACCACGAAATTCGACAGCTACGCCGAGTTTTCCGAGCCGATCGCGAAGATCCCGTCGCATCGCTATTTGGCGATCCGGCGCGGCGAGACTGAAGGCGTGCTGCGCGCGGGGTTGGATTTGGATTTGGGGAACGTCGTGCCATTCGTGGAAAAGCACGTGAAGCTCGCTGCCGCGTCGCCCTGGGCGCCCGAGCTTTCACACGCCATCAAAGACGGCGTCGAGCGCTTGCTGCTCCACTCAGTGCAAGTCGATGTGCGCGTCGAGCTCAAGTTGGCGGCGGACAAAGGCGCGATCGACGTCTTCGCGCAGAATTTGCGGGAGCTGCTCTTGTCTGCGCCGTTCGGCACGAAAACCGTGCTCGGCATCGATCCCGGGCAGCGCACGGGCTGCAAATGCGCGGTCGTGGATGCGACCGGCAAGTTGCTCGAGCATGAGACGATTTACCTCGTGCAGGGTGATTCCGCGCTCGAACGCGGGCGCCAAACACTACGCGGGATGTGCAAAAAGTACCCCATCGTGGCGATCGCGGTCGGCAACGGCACCCATGGTCGCGAAACCGAAGCCTTCGTGCGTGAGCTCTTGAAGGAAGAAGGACTGACGCAAGGTCCCGCGCCGCTGTGCGTCTCGGTCAGCGAAGCCGGAGCGAGCGTGTACTCGGCGAGCGACGTCGCACGGGAGGAATTTCCGGATTTGGATTTGACCGTGCGCGGCGCGATCAGCATCGCGCGAAGGCTCCAAGATCCGCTGGCCGAGCTGGTCAAAATCGACCCCAAGTCGATCGGCGTCGGCCAATACCAGCACGACGTTTTTCAGCCGTTTTTAGCCAAGAAGCTCGACGAAGTCGTGGAGAGCTGCGTGAACAACGTGGGCGTCGAGGTGAACCTGGCGAGCGCGCCGTTGCTCGCGCGCGTGGCCGGCATCGGCCCAACTTTGGCGAAGCGCATCGTCAGTCATCGCAACGAAAAAGGTGCGTTCGCCTCGCGCGCGAAGCTGCTCGAAGTGCCCGGGCTTGCGCCGCGCACGTTTGAACAAGCGGCGGGCTTCTTGCGCATTCGCGGCGGCGAGCATCCGCTCGACTCGAGCGCGGTGCACCCCGAGCGCTACGCGCTGGTCGAGAAGATGGCGCAAGATCTGGGAGTGCCCGTGGTCTCGCTGATTGGCAACCGCGAGCTCCTCGAGCGCTTGGATCCCCAAAAATATCAAGCCGGGGATGTCGGCAGCTTCACGCTGAATGACATCTTGAGCGAGCTCAAAAAGCCGGGCCGCGACCCGCGCGCGACGTTCGAGCCGCCCCAATTCCGAGACGACGTACGCACGCTCGAAGATTTGAAGACCGAGATGGTGCTCGAAGGCGTGGTCACCAACGTGACCGCGTTCGGCGCCTTCGTCGACATCGGCGTGCATCAAGACGGACTCGTGCACGTGTCGCAGCTCGCGGATCGCTTCGTCAAAGATCCGAGCGAAGTCGTCAAAGTCGGGGACAAGCTCAGCGTGCGCGTGCTCGAAGTCGACTTGGTGCGAAAGCGCATCGCGCTCAGCGCCAAGCGCGGTAGCGACTCGGCGCACGTCGCGGGCGCCGGCCAGCGCGCGCCCAGTGGCGGCACAAACCAGCCGCGACAGGCTTCGCGTCAGGGCGCGCGGCCGCAAAATACCGGGCCAAAACCGCAGCAAAAACCGCAAACTAGCGCGCAAGGCTTCAAAAACAATCCCTTCGCGGATCACTTCCGCAAATAGGATCCGCGCATCAACTCGCCGCGCGATTCAGGAGTCGCGCGCACGCCCACAGCACGAGCCACGCAATGCCGAGGCTCGCGTGACCGAGCAGCACGTGCACGAAGTTCCCGCTCGGGCAGTGCAATTCCAAAATCAAATTCGCGGATAGGCCGAGCGCTGCCGCGCTCAAGCAAACCGTGCGCAAGCTCAAGCGATCGTCGCGATCGAACGCCCAGAGCAGCGCGGCGATGGGTAGCGTGAGGAGCGCGCCGTAGCTGAAGCAGTTGAGTGCGCCACCCGGACCGAAGCTTCGGCTCAGTTCGGTCGGCGGCGCGAACGCCACCAAAAACGGCAGCGCGAGCGCGGCAGTGACGAGCCAACCGAAATCGCCGAGCGAGCCGCGCCGCACGGAAACGAAGAACTCCTTGCCGAACGCCAGCGCGATGCCCACGCCGTA
>DASYCL010000379.1:0-5825 GCA_036500245.1 Polyangiaceae bacterium
CCGGATCGCGCACAGTGATGCCGCGCGCTTTGAGCCCCGCGAGCGACACGTGCTCGATCGCGTCGATCGTGAAATTGCCGTAGAACGTTGAGGAGAGCAGATTCTGCACGGTCCCCGCGAGCAGTCGCCTGCCAGCGGGTAAGTTGACATAAAGCAGGAACGCGAGCAGCGAACCGCTCGCAAAAACCAACCCCAAACCCGCCCCTTGACCCACGCGCCAGAGCGCACGCGCCAGTCGCTCGGTAGTCGGTTCGCCGCCGGTCGTGCTGCGCAGCGCGCGCCGGAGCTTCAAAATGCCTCGCCCAGTGCGATGTTGAGCGCCACCGGCAACCAAGGAATGCCGAACAGCGTGCCGACAGTGTTGCCGCCTTCCTCTACATCCAGGTTCGCTTGACCGATCTGTTGCAGACCAGGGACGCGATAACCGATGTCCAAACGGAGCGCACCCACGGGTGTCATATAGCGCAGCCCCGGGCCGACGGAGAGGTGCGGCACGTCGAAGCGAATCTCTCCGACATCACGCGTCACGTCGCTCGCGTCCGCGAATGCGACCATGTTGACCGGTCCCGAAATCGGAAAGCGCAGCTCGAGTGACGCTTCCCAGAGCGTGAAGCCTCCGGTCGGACGAATGCAAGAGGGGTTCAGTTTCTTGATGGCCGCGAGTTGCTGGTCCGCGGACAGTCCGGGTGCGATGGTGCAGTTCTGCCCAGTTGGAATCAAAAACCCGACCGGTCCTTGTGGGCCGACGCCACGGATTGGATAGCCGCGATTGGAATTGGCACCTCCCGAGTAGAACGCGCGCATCAGGAGCTTCTCCTGATCGAATACTACGGCGGGATTGGTGGGATCTGGCGTCTGGCCGGTGAGCGATTGGCCGTAGTCGCGCGGGAATAGAAAACCGAGAGTGAGACGTGTGGCGAGCGTGACGGTTTTGGGCGTGATCGGAATGTAGGCGCGAATTTCCGGCTGGATCTTCAGGTCCGAAACGCTGCCGCCGAAGATCTTGTCGGCGATTTCGAACCTGTTCAAAAAACGAACGCCGGCGTGCGGATTCAAGCGATCGTCGACCAAGTCGAAAATCGTGTTGAGCGACGGAAACGCGACGCGCACGTCGGCGAGCCCGGCGGGCAGGCTCTCTTGGTACATGAACGGGAAGTTCGCTTGCCAGTTGTAGGCGAGTGCGACATTCAGGTTGCCGCGCAAACGGCGCGTGATGCGCAACGGAAAATCGCGCTTCACGCCGGCGTCCGTCGTGAGTGATTGATAGCCGACGATCCGTTGGATCGCGGGATCGCCGCCGAGCGTCCCTTTTGGCGGCAAGGGATAGAGCGCCGGTTTGATATCGTAACTTGCGTCGATCGTGCCCGTGGTGCGGCCTTCGATGAACGCGGGTTGCAGAAACTTGAGCTGCAGCGAGTTCTCGAGCAGGGCACGCGTCGGGGCAAGTGGCGTCTCGCCGTCGAGGCGCGTCGGATAGAAGTCGATGCCCGGCGTCGCGGTGAGCTGCAGATCGCGCATGCCACCCAAAAAATTGAAATGCTCCCAGCCCATGCGCAAATGCGCGTTGAGGCGCAGAACGTCGAATTCGACGCCGCCGCCGAGGCGGAGGGCGTGCAGCGTGCCCTCGTGCACGACGACTTGAATCGGCACTTGGTTATCGTTCGGATGCGTCAGATCGTCGTGCACATCGACGCTCGAAAACACTCCGAGGTTGAGCAGCGCTTGGCGCGCTTCAGCCAAATCACCCCGCGAGTAGCGCTTACCTTTGCGAATCGCGACTTCCAAGTTGTCGCGCACGGGCGACTCCGGAATATCCTTCAGACCGACGATGGTGACTTCGCCGTAGGTCGCGCGCACACCGGGATCGATCGTAACGGTGATATCGGCGCTATGCGCGCTCAGATCGACATGCGCCTTGGCGTCGACTTTGGCGTAGGGGTAGCCGTTGTCGCGGAGCGCATCGAGCGACGCACCCTTCATGTCGTCGAACTTCGCTTCGTCGAAGAGGGCGCCGGGCTCGAGCAGAGCGCGTGCTTTGCCGAGCTCGATGTTCACGCTGAGCGGCAAATCGGCGCCGCCCTCGCGCTCCACGTTGCGCACGATCACTGGCTTGCCCGGCGCGACGCGCAGCTCGAGTCGCACGTGCTGCTCGCCGGGCGGAAGCTCTGTGTGGCGCGCGTCCGGCTCGAGCACGCGCGCCGCGGTCACCTTGGCTTCGTAGTAACCGCGCGCGCGGTAGTAGCGCTCGATGCGATCGAGATCGCGCGCGAGTACGTTCCGATCGTACTCGTCCGAGGTAGCCAGGCCATCGAGCACTGCGGAGTCGTCGACGACGCGCGGCGACGAGGTCTCCCGCAGGTCGATCGCGCTGACGACCGGTCGCGTCGGCGTCGGACCGCAAGCGGTGCACGCCAGCAGCCCGAGCGCCACGACCAAGTGGCCTTTCGAGCGGCGCGCCAGCAACTATCGCCTCCTCGCCGAGGATGGCACACGCTCGCCGCTACAAGGAGGAATTTTCCGCAAGCACTCGTTCGAGCGCTACTTCTTTTCTTTGCGCTTCACGCCCGGCAGGGTCGAAAGCTCGGGCGCCGGCTCGGCCACGGTCATCTCTTCGTAGCTCATCATGCCCATGAACGGGTCTGCTTCGGCGCCCGTCGAGGACTTGGTGAAAGTCGTCCCATAGTCACCTTTGACGGTGATTTTGGCGCCGGGTGCCGGCAGCGGATTCGGGATTTTCACCTGCCAGAACGTATCGACGTGCTCGCCCTTGTCCTTGTCGTTGGGCGTGCCTTTGTCGAACTCGGTGATCGCGTCGAACACCTGCGCGAAGTTCGAGGCCCAGCCCATCACCTTGATCGTTTCGGACTCCGGCGCGTCTTTCGTGTCGCCGATCCAGAACGCGGGAATGGGCGGCTTGCAGTTTTCAGGATCGGCCTTGCCGCCTTTGTGAACCGCACACGCCGGCGCATCGCCGATGTTGGTTTTCGTGATGTAACCCGTGAGCGAGAGTTTCTTGCCCTGCACTTCTTTGCGGTGCACCGGGCTGCGCAGGTAATAGCTCGCGCCCCATACGGTGTACGCTTCGCCGTTCTTGATCGGCTTCTTCGGCACGTTCGGTACCGCGGGCAGATTCGCCTTTGCACCACTGTATGCCGGCTTCGGAACGTACTTGACCTCGTCCGGCCCACACGCGCCGAGAGCCACGCTGCCAGCGAGCAGGACAGCCAATCCACAGGTCGAACGCGGGGACATCAGTGACATTCTTCGGGCCTCCTCGAAACTCTCGGGGACAGTAGTCTGCGTTCTACCGATACTGCAAGCGCGTGATCGCCCGACCGCGCAGGAAAATGCCTTAGTCCGCCCGGCCGATCGATGATTTTTGGGCCCATCGGCCGGATCGACGTGAGCTTGGCGAGCACTGAAACGCGGCTAGGCTGCGAGAGTGGCTCGCAGCATCTTCATCGGGGATGTGCACAGTTGCGCAGCGGAACTGGCGCAATTGCTCTCGGCGGTTGGCGTGACCGACGACGATCACGTCTATTTCACCGGTGATTTATTGACGCGCGGACCCGACGCGCTCGGCGTGATGAACCTGTTCAAGTCGCTGCGTGCGCGTTCGGCCATGGGCAATCACGAGCAGCGCTTGCTGGCTGCGCGCCACGCGCGGCTGCGCGGCGAAGCCGGCCCCAAGCTCGGCTCGGCGCACGCCGAAGTCGCCGCGCAACTCGGCGACGAAGACTGGGCCGTGCTCGAGAACTTCCCACTTTGGATCGACGTGCCCGAGAATGGCGTGCGCGTGGTTCACGCGGGCGTCGTGCCGGGCATCGCATTCGAGGCGCAAGATCCTTGGATGCTGACACACATTCGCTCGATCACCGAAGACGGTAAGCCGAGTGAAAAGTGGGGCACGCTGTGGGGCAGCTTGTATCGCGGCTCGCCGCACATCGTGTTCGGACACAACGCGCGCCAGCGTCCACAATTGCACCCGGATGCGACCGGACTCGATACGGCGTGCGTTTACGGCGGCGCGCTCACCGCGCTCGTCTTGCCCGAAGGCTCCGCGCCCCCGTCAGCGAATGACCGTCTCGACGCGCTGGTCTCGGTGCCCGCCGCGCGCGCCTACAGCGAATACGGCCGCGATTTGCCGGGAGCCTGAGTGTCGCGAGTCGTGCGCGTGCCACTCAGCGAGCTTCGCGCCGGAAAGCGCGCGCTCGACGAAAAAACGCTGCACTACGTGTGCGACGTACTGCGTCTCCGCGCGGGCGACTCATTCGTCGCCTTCGACGCCGACGCCGGTGTCGAAGCCTCAGCAACGCTCAGCGAAGATTTTGGGTTGGGGGCGCACTGCACGCTCTCCGAGCCCATGACAGCCACGCGCATCGCGCACAGCGCCATCACACTGATCCAAGCGCTCGGCAAAGGAGACAAGACCGAGCAAGTCGTGCGCTCGGCGACCGCGCTCGGCGTCGCCGAAATTCATTTGCTCGAAAGCGCACGCAGCGTCGCGCGCGCAGGCGATCGCGCGGGCAGCAAACGCGCTCGGCTCGAGAGCATCGCGCTCGACGCCGTTCGCCAGAGTTTGCGCGGCGATGTGCCGCAAATCGCGGGCCCGCATTCGTTCGAACAAGAAATGAAAATCTGCGCCGAGCGCTCCGGGATCAAACTCTGCCTCGCGCCCGGCGCGGCGAGCTCGCTGCGGGCACAAACTCGCGGCTGGAACTTCGGTGAATCGATCGCGCTGATGGTCGGTCCCGAGGGCGGCTTCGCGCCTGAAGAAATTGCGCGCGCGGAGAGCGCGGGCTTTCTGCCGGCGCGCTTCGGCGCGCTCGTGCTGCGCACCGAGATTGCCGGCATTGCCGCGCTCGGCGCGCTACTGTTACTGAGCGACGAATGACTTCGCCCTCGCATCACATTCGGATCCTGGTCGCAAAGCCTGGCTTGGACGGGCACGATCGCGGCGCGAAAATCGTGGCTCGCGCGCTATCCGAGGCGGGCGTCGAAGTGATTTACACGGGCCTGCACCAAACCCCGGAGATGATCGCGCGCGCCGCGGTCCAAGAAGGAGTGGATGCGGTCGGCCTCTCGATCATGAGCGGCGCCCACAACACGCTATTTGCCGCCGTGATTTCCGAGCTGGCCGCGCGCTCCGCGTCGGATATCGCTGTGTTCGGCGGCGGCATCATCCCGGACGAAGATTTGCCGGGCCTCGTCGCGCTCGGCGTAAAAAAGATCTTTCGCCCCGGTGACGACCTCGATCAAATCGTGAGCTGGGTGAAGCGCGAGTTCAGATCCGTCTGAGTTACCGTGTTCGACCCGACACGCGCGTGGGCCGCCTGACACGGCCCCGATCGAAAAGTCGAATAGCTGAGCAGGCTTAGATCGCGGCACGCGGGTTGCGATGAGTCAGCCCATGACCGCCTGCATCTTGGCTTGTGCCCCGAGTCTGCTCGCTTGCGCGCTCTTCGTCGCGACGCTGCGCCTGCAGGGCTCGCGCGCGAGCAAGTGACTCGTGCAGTGACCGTTCGCGCTGAGCGACGCGCGTCTCGACCGCACCCTCGCTCACCTGAATGAGTGAGCAGGTGAGTGGCGCGCGCCTATACAAAACTTCAAGCAATTTCTCAAGGTTTCGGCAGGCAAATTCGTTGACTTGGGCCGGCCGGCCCCGTAGTTTCGCCTGCGCCAGTGGGAAATAGTGGGGCTAAGTGTTGAGCTAGCCCATGAAGTGTTGAAACAGGATGTTCCGAGGTCAATTCGTTCACTCAGTCGACGCGAAAGGGCGCATCAGCTTGCCCGCTCGTTTTCGCGACGTACTGCTCGCGGACGAT
>DASYCL010000380.1:0-4291 GCA_036500245.1 Polyangiaceae bacterium
TCGGTGAGGAGCCGCCAAATCTCGTCTGCGGGCGCACGAATGTCCGCCGCGACAGCGTACTCCAGGCTGAAGGTCGCGCTCTTCTTCGTGGCCTTCGGGTCATTTGCTGCCATGACCCGATCCGTAACAAATTAGTTACGCTTTGTCGAGCTATCAGCTGCGTGGCGTAAGGACGCGAGCACCAGGTTCCATGATGCATCGTATTGCGGCGCTTGTGCCGGAAAGAGCGCTTCACTCGTCTTCGTGGCGCTGTGCAAAATCATGACCTCCGTCGCGCCTCCGTCGGCGGTGAAACGCACTTCGACGCGAGTCGGGTGCGCGGGATCCGTCCCAGGATAAAAATCCAAAATCAGGCGCTGCGGCGGATCCCAGGTCAATACCGCGCCGAGCTCCACTTCTTTGCCCGCGCTGTCCCGCTCGAAAAAGCGCCCGCTTTGCGACAGCGTAATCGAGCTCCGCGGATCGCCGGTGTGCCGCCGCTCTGGTGGCCACCACTCCGAAATTTGCTCGGTGAACAAGGAGAAGGCGCGCGCAATCGGACACTCGAGCCGCACGGTCTTCATCATGATCGGTTGCGTTTCCATCCCGCTCACTGGCGCTTTCCTCCATGTTTGGCGAGCGCAGCCAAGCGCCCGAGCGCAACGTCCCAAAACGACTCGATGAACTCACGCACTGAGTTGAAGCCCTGCATGCGCACCGAGTACACACTTTCACGCCCCTGACGCGACGCTGCGACCAACCCCGCTTCCTCGAGCAAGCGCACATGGCGCGAGATCGCCGGGCGGCTCACCGGAAAGCGCTCAGCAAGCTCGTGCAGCGCGAGCGGCTTCTTGCGCAGCGCGACCAGAATCTCGCGACGCACCGGGTTTCCGAGCGCATCCAGGGCATGCATGTAACGCTAGCGTTACCATAAAATGGCCGAACGCGCGCCGGCTGTTCAGCGCATCTTTGGGATGTTTTGGGGCCCTACGTAAAACTCAGCGCTTGGCCATGAATACTCAGCACACCTGCCCGCGAATCAGCCGTCCAGCGAGACGATCCCGCTGTCTCCCTTCAAACCAAAGGCGACACCGGCCCGATACCTGGGCTCGGTCAGAATCGAAATCACGTGCTCTGCAACCTGGGCCGGCGAAAGCGCCGCACCGAAGCCGGCTAAAAATTGCTCGACGCTGACACCCGTGCGTTTCGCGTACGCCTCCGCGCCAGCGCGGCCGAGCTCAGTCTCGCCGATCATTTGTTGCGGGACGAGCGCTTGAAACTGAATCTCGCGGCCGAGTGCCTTGGCCGAAGCATTCGCGTAGTGAGCCAGCAGCCACTGCGTGCGCTTTGCGCCTGCATAACCACCGGAAAGCGGCGAGCCGTTGATCGCGGCGCCACTCGAGCCGATCAGCACCCGGCTCCCATTCGCGAGCGGCAAGGCGAGCGCAGCCTGAATCCAATGAAACGTGCCCTTTACGTCGCTGTTCCAGGTGCCGCTGAAGCCTTCCCAGTTTTGCTCGTGAATCAAACCGGTGCTCGGTTTCGCGCCCGCGTTCAAGATCAATAGATCGGGGCGCACCTCGCCGATCGCGCGCGCGGCCAGCTCCGCGTCGGCGATGTCGCCTTGAATCGCGCGCACGCCGAGACGTCGCTCGACTTCGCGTAGCTGCTCGGCGTCGCGCGCGAGCACGGTGACTTGCGCATTTTGCGCGACCAAGGCTTGTGCGATGGCGAGCCCGAGCCCGCGGCTACCACCCGTGACGAGTGCTTTTTTCCCGGCCAATTCGCTCATGCCGAGACCACGAGCGAGACCCGCGAAAAGATGCGCGCTCGACCGAAAAAAAACCGCGCGCGCTCAGGCCGACGCGGGCTTGCTTTCCGGCTTGCTTCCGCGGGGCTCGGGCCCCGGCAGCATCGAGACGAGCGCCCCGAGGTCGATCGGTTTGACGAGGTGCCCGTCGAAACCTGCGCCGGGATTTGCCGCGAGCTCTTCATAGCCCGTAACGGCGATGAAGCGGCAACCCTTGAGTTCGGGCTTGGCGCGCAAGGCGACCAAGAGCTCGTAACCATCCATCTCGGGTAGGCCGATATCCAGAAACGCGATGTCCGGACGAAACTGAACCGCCGCGGGAATCGCAGCGCGCGGATCGTGCGCGACTCGAACTTCGTGTCCTTCGCGCGCGACGACGAGCGCGATCAATTCCGCGGAGTCGTGATTGTCGTCCACGACGAGCACGCGCCGGCCATGCGACAAATTGCGTGCACCCGAACCTCGACGCGAAGCCATCGTAGAGAGCAGTCTTGATCCGCTCTCTACACGGGGCAAGGGCTAAAAATATTCCTCAACTTGGTAATTGCGCGCAATCACCCGCTCTGCGAAATCGCTCTCGACTGATTCAGATTCGGAGTTCCCGAACAATTGGTAATCTTTTATTTCGGGCCGCTCCGGCTGGGCGGTATCGCGCCGAAGCAGGCGCGCGAACGGTGAACATTGCGACGACTCGATGCAAAGAATGGCCGCCATGTCCGCAAAGTGTGGCGAGCGTGAGTGGCCACGCTCGACCGTGGCAAGATTGCACCAACTGAGCACCTGTAACAGCTTGGTTTTGCCGGCACATATTCCGGAATCCTGCGCGCGTGATGAACACACTTGCTAGCTCAGCCGGCGTGGAAAAAGAAAAAACTGCCAGCGGAATCTCTGGCTTCGATCAAATCACTGACGGTGGGTTACCTAATCTAAGGGCCGGCCAACCCTGGTCTATGGTGGTCCAGGCTCGGGCAAGACGATCTTCGCCGCGAGCGCGCCAACCGCGTGCCGGCCCTGGCCGTCACGGCTTACCCGCGACTCGAAGACAAGCGCCGCGCGCTCGCCGAGGGCTTTCAGGTGCATTTCGCCAAGCCCGATCGAATCCGCCGCTTTTGCCACCCCGTCGCACGCCTATCACGCGGACTCGACTTCGAAGCAAGCCAGTGAAATCCCCGTCATGACACACAGAATCGGAATCACCGAGGTAAGGGCGAGTAGTCAAAATCTGTAGCTTCAGAGATTGCGGAAGCAGAATTGGAAATGATGACTTACTCTCTGGACCATGCGCGAGTGGCCCAGAGGCGGCGTCGGCAGGCGGGCGGCGGCAAGCGCGGGCGTGAGTCCATGAGCCGACTCCTCCTCGTCGACGATGACGCGGACATACTCGAGGCGCTCGCGGGCGCACTCGAAGATCGACACCAAATCTCGACCGCGAAAAACGGAGCCCAAGCGCTCGAACTTCTGAAAACACGCCCGTTCGACGCGATGGTCTTGGATCTGATGATGCCGGTGATGGACGGCGCAACGGTGATCTCGACGATGCGCGACGCGGGCATCGAGCTTTCCGTCGTGCTTGCGTCGGGCAACTTGGAGGTGGGTGAGCTCGCATTGCGTTTCGGGGTCGATCACGTCATCAAGCCGTACGACATTGCCGTGCTCGAGGGAAAGCTCGCGCGCATCATCGGCGAAAACGGCAAACCGAACCGCTGAATTCCGCCGCGTCGGCGCTACGTGAAGAACGCGCTCAAGCCATCCAAGCAGCCGTTCCAGCCTCGCTCGTGATCGCTCCGCAGATCTTCGCTTTCGATCCGCTCGTGTAGCACGATCACTTCGGTTCCGCGCGGGTGCGGCTCGAAGCGCACCGTGACACGCGACGCTTCGCTGGGCGACGCTTCGCCTGTTCGCATGAACCAGCTATAGCTCAGCCGGTGTGGCGGTTCGACGATCGCGAACTCGCCGAAGATGACGACCACACTGCCGTCCGGAAGCGTATTTTCGAGCCGATAGCCGCCGCCAACACGCAGATCGATCTCAGCCGCAGTGCAACGCACTGGGCGCGGCCCCCACCACTCGAGCAGTTGCTCGGGTCTAGTCCAAGCCTCGAATACGCGCGACGGCTCTGCGGCGATGGTCCGACGCACGACGAGCACGAGTTGCTTCGACACTATTTTTTTGCTTTCTTCGCGCGCGCCGGAGCCGCGGGCCCTTCGACGAATGCGGCCAACTGATCGAGGTTCGTCTGCCAATATGCGCGGTAGCGCTCGATGAACGCGCTCGCCTCGTCGAGCGCATCCGCCGTCAGGTGACAGCGCTGAAAGCGCCCGTCTCGCTCGCGTCGAAGCAGTCCGGCGCGCTCGAGCACGTCGAGGTGCTTCGAGATCGCGGGCAGAGAAATCGAAAACGGCAGCGCGAGTTCCGTGACCGGCTGCGAGCAGCGCGCAAGCTCCGCAATGATGCGTCGCCGCGTCGCATCCGACAGCGCGTGAAAAACGGTATCGAGCCGCT
>DASYCL010000381.1:0-13101 GCA_036500245.1 Polyangiaceae bacterium
TGCTATCTCAACTCTGCGGACGGTTGCGGAGTCCCCGATAATATCGCGCCGGTTGGTTCGGTTCCGGCAGGAAACGGCAAATGGGGTCAGGCCGATCTCGCTGGCAACATCGAGGAGTGGACGCGAGACTCGTACGGCGTCTATCCGGTGCCCTGCAGTAACTGCTCGGCAGCGCCGTCCCCGAGCGTGAATTCCGTATTGCGCGGGGGGAGCTTCTTCACGGATGTGACGACGACGATCGCGTCGGTGCGTGACACGGCCGATCCAAATGGCGCGTACGTCACCTATGGCGCCCGCTGCGCCAGAACTCCTTGAGTTTCTCGTCATCGGCCAACCAATGTCAGCCCCGCGCTCGCTCGCCGTTGACATCTGAACAGCCGAGCAGTAAAACCCAACCTACGAGTCGCCAGAACAACTCGTAGAGGTCGCATCATGGACGATAAGCCCAAATCCAAAGCTCTCGAACTCGCAATCGCCAGCGTGCAGAAAGAGTTCGGTGATGGCGCCATCATGCGGCTCAAAGATGGCGAAAAGATCGGTGGAGACGTGCAGGTCGTGCCGACGGGTTCGCTCGGTCTCGACATTGCTGTCGGCATCGGTGGTTTTCCGCGCGGGCGCATCATCGAGGTTTATGGGCCGGAGTCGAGCGGTAAGACCACGCTCACACTGCATGCAATCGCGAACGTGCAGCGGCAAGGAGGCGTCGCGGCCTTCATCGACGCGGAACACGCGCTCGACATCACCTACGCCAAGAAACTCGGCGTAAAGACGGACGAGCTCCTCATCAGCCAACCGGATTTCGGCGAACAAGCTTTGGAAATCTGCGACATGCTCGTGCGCTCCGGCGCGGTCGACTTGATCGTGATCGACTCGGTCGCCGCGCTCGTGCCGAAAGCAGAAATCGAAGGCGACATGGGGGATTCGCACGTCGGTTTGCAGGCCCGTTTGATGAGCCAGGCCTTGCGCAAAGTCACGGGCTCGGTCGCGCGCTCGCACTGCATCATCATGTTCACGAACCAGATCCGCATGAAGATCGGCGTGATCTTCGGCAGCCCCGAAACGACCACGGGCGGAAATGCCCTCAAATTCTACGCCTCGATGCGCCTCGACATCCGCCGCATCGGCGCGATCAAAGAGACGGTCACGGCGGGCAAGGATCCGGTCGCGGTCGGTAATCGCACGCGCGTGAAGGTCGTGAAGAACAAGCTTGCCGCGCCGTTCCGCGAAGTCGAATTCGATATTCTTTACGGGCACGGCATCAGTCGTTCGGGGGAGATTTTGGATTTGGCCGCGGATCTGAACATCGTTCAGAAGAGCGGCGCCTGGTTCTCCGTGGACGGCGAACGCATCGGCCAAGGCCGCGACAATGCGCGGACTTACCTCGAGTCCCATCCGGAATTGATGGAGAAACTCGAGCAGAAACTCTTGCTTCATCACGGCATCGGCCGCGGTGGAGCGGCAACGCCTGTGGTGAACGCACCTGGCTCCGAGGTGTCGAAGCCCACGGGAAAAGGTGAGGCGGCGGGGCACGCCGCAGCACCCGATGCGGGTCGAGGTCAGGCGAACAACGCCGGACCGAATGCTCGGCGCAATAACGTGCGCCCGAGTTGACCGCCTCCCACGCATCGCGTTCCAAAGCGTGCGATGAGTAGAGATCGTCACGAGTTCGAGCAGCCCGAAACGTGACGCCTCTGCTCGTCGCACGGCGTTGTCGCAAATCGGTTCATTAGGGGGGTAAGCGGATGTCGGTTCTGGGGATAACTTGTTCGGATTGTTGGGATATTTGGGAATGCTCGGTCCGGGGGCCAGTGCAGGCCATTTGTGGGCTCAAAACCTCAGCGGAGGGGGTGGAAAGCGAGGCGGATCGCGGGGTTAGGAGCACGCTTGCGTACATCGGCAATTTTGAAGTCAAGTATTGGAAATCGTAGGCCTATTTTCGTTTCCTTGACGCTGCCGATCTCGTCCCTTAGTCCCAATTTTAGGTACCGCTCGGTGCCGCCGTTTGCCATGCCTCCTCAATTGCGTTTTCCCTGGCTTCCCACTTCAGTCGGCCGTGTTGGTCGGAGGCGTAGCGCGCGCGCGTCAGTGCCGCGCATGGCTGCTGCGGCCGTTCGCATCCCTGAAGCGCAAGCGCAGATCCCGCTCTACTTCGTGCCTTCGGGCCCGCAAATCTTCATTCATGAGGGCGCGCGTCAACGGCTCGAGCGTCGGCTCGAGGCGGCGTTTGGCGGCCCGGTGCAGCTCGGCGTTACGGACAATCGGCGGCGCATGGTGACGCAGACGCGGGCGCGGGGCCGTCTGCGCGTGCGCGTGAACATGATGTTTCTGGGGGCCGATCCCCGCATTCTCGATGCACTCGTGGCGTACGTCGTGCATGGGGACCGCGAGGCCTCGCAGATCATCGGCGAGTTCATCAACGTCAACACGCACCGCATCCGCGCCTCACGTCGCGCGACGGTGAAGCTCAACGCTCAGGGCCAGGTTCACGACCTGAACGAGATGCTGGCTCAACTCAACGAGACGTACTTCGCCGGAAGCATCGGAGATGTGCTGATCACGTGGGGGCGTCGCACGCAGCCTTCGGCCAAACAGCGCCGCACGATCAAGCTCGGCAGCTACAGCGCTTCGGAGCGGCTGATCCGCGTGCACCCGGTGCTCGATGCCGAGTGGGTGCCGCGCTACTTCGTTTCGTACATCGTGTTTCACGAGCTACTGCATCATGTGATGCCCGAGGTGCGCATCGGCGGCCGCACGCTGATTCATCCGCCCGAGTTCGCGAGCCGCGAACGCGA
This sequence comes from Polyangiaceae bacterium, assembly GCA_036500245.1. Lineage (GTDB taxonomy): Bacteria > Myxococcota_A > Polyangia > Polyangiales > Polyangiaceae > PMG-095. The sequence goes on from DASYCL010000381.1 coordinate 2,793, forward strand.
GTTCCGCTATCACGAGCGCGCGCTCGCCTGGGAACAGAAGCACATCGATCGCTTGTTGCGCGCGCGCTGAGCGGCTCAGAACTCGATTGCGAGGCCGAGCACCCAGCTGCTCGCGCCCACGTTCATGCGCGTGTTGGAGCCGAAGCCGCTGAGCTCGCTGTCGAAGAGCTCGCCGAAGATGTAGCTGTTGTTGATGCCAATGCTGTTGTCGGCGTCGCGCGCAGTCTGTTCGTCGAGCACGTCGAGCAAGAACATCAGGCCGAGAGCGTATTGAGGGCCATAGGACGTGCCGCGGCCAACGACGCCGTTCACGTTCGAGGTGGTGCCGCCGTCGCTCGCCCACCACAGTGCGTAGCCAACGCCGAGTTTTGCGTAGGGCACGATCGGGATGCCGTAGTCGCGCGCGAGCACGTCCGCGCGCAGCACGCCGACGAGGTAAAAAGGCATCACCGAGAGCGAGGTGGTTTCGGCGGAGAACTCGCTCGGGTTGTTGGCGAGACGGGCCAGCGAACTCGCGTTCGTATAGCCCCAGCCGAGCCCCGGACCGAAAGTGCCGAGGTGTGGAATGCGCACGAGTTGCCAATCGCCCTCGAGCCCAAACATGTAGCGATTGCCGTCGCCGAACGTGTTTTTGAAAGGGGTGCCTGGCACCGAACTGTCCACCGCGGGGATGTAGCGCCCGAAGCGAACCTCGAGAGCCCCGTATTGGGGCGATTCGCCGTGGTCTCTCGAGTGCGCGCCATAAGCACCGAATTCGTCGACAGCCTGGGCCGACGCCACATCACAAACCCCCAAAAGCCCGAGTGTCAGAAAAGCTGCGAACCGTTTCACGTCGCGCGCCTCCGACGGAGAGCAGCGCCGAGGGCGAGCGCGAGCAGAGCGAACAGCGGCGCGGGTTCGCGCTTCATGGAGAAGCTGCAATAGCCACCGCCACCTTGCCCGCCCGCGTTCCGGTATTCCTTGAAGAAGCCATTGACGGGCTGCGGTACGCCGCAGCCAACCGTCGACAGCGTGCCGGTATTGTAGAAGGTGTCCGTCGCGGCAACCGCGATGTGATACGGCACACCGTCGATCAAGTTGGAGGCGTTGCCGCTCTGCGACGTCTTTTGCGCGGTCCCGCAGACATAAGAGCCGAAGTCAGTGGCGTTTGCTCCCTCCATCAATACGGTCGAACTTGCAGCCGAACAATCCGCGGCCGTGCCGGCGCTCGCATCGGGTGCAAGCAAGCCGGCATCGACTGCGGAGTCGCCACCCGGTGCCGGGTCGCAGTAGATATTGTAGGTATTGATACTCGTGTCAGTGGTCGGCGGGGTGTAGCTGAAGTTCACCACGAGTAGGTCTTCACCTATCCCGGTGCTGACGTTGTTCGGCGGTTGCGGCCCGACCAACTTGAACTGGCCGGTCCACGAACTCGCCGTGCCGACCACCGCATTGGTACTCGGGTCGATCAAGAAAAACTGAATGTTGAAATTCGTCGGCGACACGATCGCCGAAGCATTCGGTTGAACGCAGGCTTCTGGCCCTGGGTTGATCGGGGTACCGATTCCGGCACTGGTCGTAGTGCCGCTGGTTCCAGAAGCGCCACCGGCGCCCGCACTTCCGCCTGTGCCCGAGATGCTCGTATCTCCGCCCGTGCCTGAAATGCTCGTGTCTCCGCCCGTGCCTGGGCTGGTCACGATGCCGCCGCTCAAGCCGAGGTCGAGCGTGTAGCCAGCGACGATGGCGCGCACCGGAATATCGAGCTCCGTCGATACGCTCGTGGGATTCGGGACTTGGCTCGCCACCAGCCAACATTGCGTGAGCGCGCCGGAACGCGCCGTCGCCGGGGTGCAATCCGCGATGCCGAGCCAGGCTTGGAGCGTGTACCCGGCGCCTTGCGTGACGGTCACTGGCACCTTCACAACGTCGTCGTCGATGCAGTCCGAGTAGTTGAGTTGATTGTTCGTGCGGAAGCCGGTGCGCGGGATCGTGTGCGTGATGCCCACCGAGTTTACCGCGGCTGCCATAGTGCTGATCGTTTGCGCGTCCGCACGCGGCGCAGGTAAGAGCGCGAGAATCAGGAACGGCGCCAGAGCGGCGACCAACAACGCGAACACACGGCGGGTGGATGTCATCTGGCGGGGTCCTTTGAGCACATGGCGTGCCACGCTGCAATTCCCGGGAAGAAGTCGCGTCAAATGATGGTGCGAAGGCCGATCGCGCGCCAAGCTGTCTGAGCGGCTCCTGGGCGTGTCAAACTGGCAAGAAATGCTGCGGCCTGGTTCACAGTTTGGCGCCCAGTTTCGCGTCGTCCAGAACTTCGCCAGCGCCGCAAATACAATCGTGCTCGCCGAGGAGCTGAACGGCGCGCGGCGTGTTTGGCTTGCGCTCTCGTCCTTGTCGGCGAGCGCGGTCGACGTCGCGGTCACACTGGAGCAACAATCGCGGTTCGCGCTGGGCGTGCCGGGTTTAGCGCGACCCATCGCTTCAGGTGTCGATGGTGAAATCGTGTACGTCGCGTTCGCGGCGCCGGCAGCGGGGAGTATCGCGGAGGCGTCCGATGCGCCCTGGCGTCCGTCGCGCGTCGCGGCATTGCTCGCGCGCATCGCGAGTGCGCTCGCGCCATTGCATGACCAAGGAATTGCGCATGGCGCGATTCGGCCGGAATTCATCGCTGAAGGTGCTGGCGATGTCTTGTTCGGGTTTGGCGTGGCGGCGCTCGCGACGCGTTTCGGCGCGCCGGGCGAAGCGAGTCAGCAGCTCGCTCCGCACTATCGCGCGCCGGAGCTACGTGCCGCGCTCGTCGCCCCGACACTTGCGAGCGACGTCTATGCGCTTGGTGTGCTCGTGCGTGAGTTGCTGCTCGGTCCGGAATCGGCGGAGAAAAATGGCGAAGCCGTCGAGCGCGAACTGCCCGAGCCATTCGCTGCATTGCTCGCGCGCGCGTGCGCATCGGACCCACTCGCACGTCTGCACGATGTGCGCGTGCTCGCGGCCGAGTTCGCGCGCATCGCGGCGCTCGAGTCTACATCCGCGGCGCCCCAAACCAAGGGCACCGTACACGACGCGGTCGCCATTCCGGATGCAGAGAGCTCGCCGACCGCGTTGGAGCTGGAACCAAAACCGGCGCCTGAAATCGACGCCACTCGCGACGACGCGCGCGTGGACACAGCTCGGCCTCCTTGGCCGCGTCCGTCTCCGCCACCACCCTTCACGCCCGAGCGCATGCCGCCGCCGAAGCCGTCCAATCGCAGCGCGTGGATCGCGCTCGTCGCGGTGCTCGCGGGTTTCGTGTTGATGTTCGGCGGCGCGATTGCTGGCACGGTCTACGCCGTACGACACGCGCATCCCGTGGTGACGAGGTCGCACCCAGCGCCGCACTACGCTGCGCCGAGTCCGCCGCGCACCACGGTTCCAGGTCCTAGTGAGGATCCTGCGCCGGCGCCCGGCACCAGCACATTGCCTGCGAAGAAGGCGCCGAAAGCCGCGATCGCGCACGCGCCGCTGGTCCCGCCCGGCGCCGGTCCGAGCTCGTTTCCGGAAGATGCGCGCGCGCTCGTGCCGGTGCTCGGCAGCGAACCGATTTGGGGCACGCGCGGGGGCCCACTGACTTGGGTCTTGTTCGGCGATCTCGAGTGCCCGCACACGCGTCGCGCATGGCGCGCGCTCGAAGCCGCGAAAATAACTTTCGGCGACGATTTGCGGATCGTGTTTCGCCAGCGGCCGCTGCGTGAGCATCCGTACGCTCTCGAAGCCGCGCGAGTGCTCGCGGGCCTCGAGAAAGAGCGCGGAGCGCGCGCGTTCTTCAGCGTGCTGCACCGGATCGCGCAGGACGACTCAGGGCTCAGCGACGAGCGCTTGCTCGGGCTCATCACTGGTGAGGGATACGCTGGTCTGCAAATCGGGGATTTGGAGCGGGCGGGCGAAAGCGCGGTCGCGGCTGATCTCGAGCTGGCGGGGCAATTTGCGGTGCGTTCGACCCCGCTCTCATTCGTGAACGGACTGCGCGTGGAGGGCGAGCGCACGCCGGACGAACTCGATCGCATCTTGCTCGACGAGCGCCGCTCGGTGACTTGGGTGCTAGCGAGCGGCGCGCCAGCGCGCGAACTGTACACGATGCGCACGAGCGGAAACTTGATCGGTGTCGGCGATCAAGAAGCGACGCGAGTGTGCGTGCCGCCCGCTGCCTCGCCGTCGCGCGGTCCTGCGGACGCGCTGGTGACCTTGGTCGAGTTTTCGGATTTCGAATGTCCGTATTGCAAGCAAGTCGAGCCGACGTTGAAGGCGCTGCTCGCGCGTTACCCGAAAACGCTGCGCTTGGTTTGGAAGGACTATCCGTTGCCGCAGCACAAGGGCGCGCGCTTGCTCGCGAACTTCGCCGCGGAAGCGTCGGCGCGCGGTTCGAATACCGCGTTTTGGGCCGTGCATGACGGGCTCTTCGCGCGTGCGGATGAGATCGACGACGGCGTGCTCGGCGAGCTTGCGGGCAGAGCGGGGCTCGACGGTGCGCCGCTACTCGTCGCGGCGCGTACCGGCGCACACGACGCCGCGATTCAGGCGGACATCGCGCTCGGCGAACGCCTCGGCGTGGGCGGCACGCCGACTTTTTTCGTCAATGGCCGGCGAGTTCAGGGCGTGCTTCCGCCCGAGCAATTCGAAGCGCTGATTCGCAGCGAGCTCGCGGGCGCGGAACGCATCGTCGCGCATGGCGTGCCGCGAAACAAATTGTACAAGCTCGTCTGCGACGAATAGCGCTTGCCACAAAGCGCGGCTACAGCCGGACTTCGACGTGGTTTTGGCGGCGCAGGCTGTCGAGCCACGAGCGGCGCGCTTGGCCCATCTTGTCCATGTAGACACGGTCGCCGAGCTCGCGCCGCGCGTCTTCGAAGGAGGGCAACTGCGAGGGATCGCGCGAATTCACGCGCACGATCACGTAGTCGTCATCCATGCGCACGGGTGCCGAGGATTCGCCGACCTCGAGCCCGAGCGACGCGCGCGCGACGGTGGGAGGCAGATCCGTGATTTTATCTTGGGGAAGCACGCCGCCTGCGTCTTTGGTCGTGCGATCTTGGGAAAATTGCCGGGCCAGGTTCGCAAAATCTTCGGTGCGTGCGGCTTCCGCGATGCGCTCGGCGAGCGCGCGGCCGGAGCCGTCTCCAGCGGCGGGAATGCGAATCCACGCGACTTTCAAGCCGAGCCGTTGCCGCTCTTCGAACACGAGCTTTTTGTAGGCGAGCTTCAGATCTTCGTCAGTGACGCGGATGCGACCTTGCAGGCGCACGTTGACGAGCTTGGCTTGCAAGAGCTGACGACGGAGCTCGTCTCGGTATTGCTGCTCGCTGATGCCGGTCTTCGCTGCTTCGGAGATCAGCTTTTGGGGAGTGAGTTGGTTTTGCTGAGCCACGCGCAGGATGGCTTCGTCGATCTCTTTGCTCGTGATTGTGATTTTGGCTTGAATCGCGGCGCGCTCTTCGAGCTCTTCGTCCACGATTTTGTCGAGCACGCCTTTGTAGACTTGCGAGATCGCTGCGTTGCGCTGCGCCCCGGGAGGCACCGTCTGCAAAACTTGGATCAAGAAGGGTTGCGCGCGCGACTTCAAGTCGCTGAGTAGGATCGCGCGATCGCCGATCACGGCGACGACTCGCTCGATCACCGCGGCGCGCGCGGAACGACTCGCCGCGCTGCCGACGCCGACAGCGATTAGCGCGACGGCCAGCGGCCGGCGAAATGAGAAGAGACAACGACGCACGGCGATGCTCTTAGCATTGCGCCGGCGCGCGCGTGTCAATGGTCCGCGCAAAATCGACGAAGTGGCGAAATTTGGCTGCGGCTGAGCGTGCGACGGCACGCCGGTCTCGGCCGTGGCGCGCAAAATTGCCAGCGACTCGGCGCGGCGTTGCTTCGTCGCGAAGCGCCCACGCCCCCAAACAAAAAATCGAACCGTGCACTCAACGCTGCATGTGCGCGGCGTCGGCGGTCGTGACGAAGAAGTTACGCGGCCAGTGGCGATAGTACGTGCCTTGGATCACCGGGCTGCCGTCTTCGGGATCGACTTCGTCGGTGAGTTTGCCGATCACGCGCACGAGTGAGCCGCGGCCGATGCTGTGCTCGCCGATGTCGTCGTCGCTCGCGAGCTTGAGCTCGGCGTGCACGACCGCGTATTCGTGATCGCTGACGGTGACGCGGCAAGTGTCTTCGTCGAAGTCGTCGCACAAGTTGCGATCGCTCAGCGTGCGCATGCTGAGCGTGAGATAAGCGCTGCCGTCTTTGGCTTGGGTGCGCGTTTTCACGACGCCGAACAGGCTGACCACGCCTTTCTTCCACTCGGCTTTGTCGCGCGCGGCCATCACCGGGTCGTACTCGCGCGCGCCCTTTGCTGCGTCCGATTCGGGGCCGAGCGGTTGATACGTGCGGCTGAAGCCGTATTGGCCAGCGGAGTGACAAGCGACGAGCAAGAGTGGCAGAGCAAAGATGGCGCGGCGCATGGAAGCCGTCGACTAACATGCCGTGACGGCGGAATCACGCGCTTCCACCGCGCCGCAGACGACGTCGCGGCGTCACGCGCGCTCTCGGGCTGGAAGATTTGCTCCGCGGAAGAACGGGCATTAAGACGCTCACATGCCTCATCCCGAGCTTCTGTTGCGCGATCGGCTCAAGTCGGCGCTGGCGAGTGCATTCGGCGCCGAATACCGAGACACCGACCCGCTGCTCAGGCGTTCGGATCGCGCGGACTACCAAGTGAATGTCGCGATGAGCTTGGGCAAGGCCTTGAAGCGCCCGCCGCGTGAAGTCGCGCAAACCCTGCTGGCAAAGTTCGACCTTTCCGATTTGTGCGGCGACAACGGCGTCGAAATCGCCGGTCCCGGGTTCATCAATTTGACGCTGCGCAACGACGTCATTGCGCGCGCTTTGAGCGAGATGCTCGGCGATCCGCGGCTCGGCGCGGCGCAAGCGGAAGTGCGCGACGTGTGCGTGGTCGACTACGGCTCGCCGAACATCGCGAAGGAAATGCACGCCGGACATCTACGTTCGTCGATCATCGGGGACACTTTGTGTCGCGTGCTCACATTCCGCGGTCACACGGTGATCCGTCAAAATCATATCGGCGATTGGGGCACGCCGTTCGGCATGTTGCTCGAGCATTTGCTCGACGTGCAGGCCGAAGGCGCGGCCGGCTTGGATCCGAAATTGCTCACCGAATTTTATCAAGCCGCGCGCGTGAAATTCGATTCCGATCCGAAGTTCGCCGACCGCGCGCGGGCGCGCGTCGTGGCCCTGCAAGCGGGAGACGCTGCGACGCTCGAGTTGTGGCGCGGCTTCGTCGCGAGCTCGAAGCGCTATATGGAGGATGTCTTCGGGCGGTTGGGTCTCGAACTTTCCGACGCTGATGTGCGCGGCGAGAGCTTTTTCAACGCGGAATTGCCGAAAATCGCGGCCGAGCTCGAAGCGCGCGGCATCGCCAAAATCGACGACGGCGCGCTGTGCGTGTTTCCGCCGGGCTTTGCCGGCCGCGAGGGCGAACCTCTGCCGTTGATCGTGCGCAAGCAAGACGGCGGTTACGGTTATGCAGCGACGGATCTTGCCGCGGTGCGCTTTCGTCGTGAAGTGCTCGGCGGCACACGGCTCCTTTACGTGATCGGCGCTCCGCAAGCGCAGCACTTGGCGATGGTGTTCGCCGTCGCGAACATGGCGGGCTGGCTTTCGCCGCCGACGCGCGCCGAGCATGTCGCGTTCGGGCAAATACTGGGTGAGGATCGCAAGAAGCTCGCGTCGCGCGGCGGCGAGAGCGTGAAGCTCTTGGAGCTGCTGGATGAAGCCGTCGAGCGCGCGTACCAAGCCGTGTTGGAGAAAAATCCGGATCTGCCTGACGAAGAGCGGCGCCGTGTGGCGCAGCAAGTCGGGATCGGCGCGGTCAAATATGGCGATTTGAGTAGCGACCGGATCAAGGATTACGTCTTCGATTGGAAGCGTATGGTCGCGTTCGAGGGCAATACTGGGCCGTATCTACAGTACGCGCACGCGCGCATTCACTCGATCTTCCGCAAAGCGAGCGGCGAGACCGGCGCGAAGGCGATCGAGATCGTCGCGCCTGCCGAGCGCGCACTGGGGCTCGAATTGCTGTCCTTCGGTCGCGCCTTGATCGACGTGGAAAGCACGCTGGAGCCGCACAAGCTGTGCGGCTATTTGTTTGGGCTCGCGGTGAGCTTCTCGGGATTTTTCGAGGCCTGCCCGGTGCTCAGAGCGGAGCCCAAAGAGCGCGCCTCGCGCCTCGCGCTGTGCAACGTCACGGCGAGAACGCTCGCGACAGGGCTCAGTCTGCTCGGGATTGCAGCGCCGGAGCGGATGTAACGCGCTCGCTCGTCGCGCGGCGGAACACGCGCAAGAAGAGCTCGAGCGCGAGCAAGCCGAGCAAGGCGAAGCCGAGCTCCGGTGAAGCGTCGATTTTGCCGGCGTTGTCGTTGCCGCGCGTGAGCGCGGCGTTGCTCGCGGGCTTTGCGGGCAGGGTCGTGATTTCGGCGGGATCAATGGTCGCCACGCGATCTTCGTGGCGATCGTCGATGGTGAGCGAATAGCGCCCGGCGATGATCGGCGTGAAAGCTTTCTGCGACGCGCCCGTGACGGCCGTGTGCTCGTGTGCGGTAAGCAGTCCGCGCGGTCCACTGATCGATACGTTTACGCTGGCCGGAAAGAGCCAGTCGCTGCCTGCGCTGCTTTGGGTCATGCCGCGGCGTGAATTGGCTTCACCCAAAAAATAATCGAGCAGCGCGAGGAACGCGGGTCGCAGTGGAAAATCACTGCGATCCACCGAAGTCGGCAGCGCGACCGTGAACGCTGCGCCGCGACCGAGCCCGCGCTCGGTCAAGAACGGTTGATTGTCGCTGAAGCGGCCGAGCACCTTCGCGCCGAGCAAGTCGGCGGTGCCGAGGCCTGCCCGCCCGTGCAACGTCAAATCATGCAGGCTCGCGCTTTCGGGTCCGATGAAGGTCAACGAGGCGTCGTTGATGCCGCCGCTCGCTGTGGCTTCCCAGTGCACTGCGCCGTGCACGAACGGCTCGAGCGTCGAACCGAGCGGGGTTTGCTCCGCCCGCGGGCCGAGGAACGCGACCGCGACTCCTCCCTGCTCGATGAACGTCGCGAGTGCGGAGCGCGCTTCCGGCGTGATGCCAGCGGGATCGTCGAGCAGCACGAGCCCGTTGCCGCGGAGCTCGCTCGGATCGTCGGGTAGGAGCGCGATCGGATGTAGCGCGGCGTTGCTTCGCAGCGCGCTCAACGCTTGCTCGAGCACGGGCGCGCCGCCGGTTTCGGCCGAATCGTTCGCGGTGTCGGCAACGACGGCGATACCGAGCGCGGCGGATTCGGCCGCGACCGCGGCGCGATCGTCGCTCGCCAGCGCGTCGGCGCCGCTGAGCTCGACTTCGATCTGCTCGAGCTTCGGATCGGCATCGAGTCCGAGATCTTGAATGCCGCCACGCGCCGCGAGCGCGAGCGGCTCACCACTCTTCTTGCCGGCGAGCGAGAGCGCGCGGCCCGACGCTGCGGCCGGCGAAGTGCAAGCCACGCGCACGTCGATCCGACGTCCATGGCGTTCTGCCCCACAAATCCCGCAGTTTTCCAATGGATTCGTCAACTCAGGCAGCGGTAACCAGAGCGGCGGTTGACCTTCGGGCAAGGGATCGCCGGCGAGATCGCTGAGCACGACGACGCGCTTGTCGCGATGCGAAAGGCTGGCGAGACTCGAGCGCGCGATGTCGACGGCGCCGGCCAGATCAGTGCCGCGATCGCTTTCACTGAGCTCGCCCAATGCGCGACGAGCGGCGCTCAGGTCCGTCGTGGCGGCGAGCGCCAGGCGCGCCGGTTTTCCGGCGAGCACGATTGCGATCGCGTCGCCTTCGCGGGCCGAGCCGAGCAGTTCGCGTGCAGCGCGCAGCGAGCGATCGAAGCGGGTGCCACCCGGGCCTTGCGCGCGCATGCTGTGCGAATCATCGACCACGATCGCGAATGCGACGGACGCGCCCGCATTGCGCGCCAGAGACAAGCGTGAACAGCGCACGAGCGGGGTCGCTCCGATCACGGCCAAGCACAGAATTGCGAGCGCGCGGATCAGGAGCAAGAGTCGGTCTTCGAGCGTGGCGCGTTCTCGCGCGACGGAGCGCGCCGCGGGCACCAGCGCAGTGGGCGGAAATGGCAGCTCGCGCACACGACCTCGGCGCAGCAGGTGCGCGGCGATCGGAATCGCGATGAATAAGCCGACGCCGAGCGCGGCTGCGACCAAAAAACTCACACCCGACCTCCGAGCGCGTCGAGCACGGCTCGCACGGTTTCGATCGGA
>DASYCL010000382.1:0-3756 GCA_036500245.1 Polyangiaceae bacterium
GGATCCGAGTGAAGTCGCGCTCGACAGCGCGGACGCAACAGGTGGTGAATTTTCCGGCGTGCGCGATCCGCAAACGCAACACGGCGCGCTCACCGCCAAGCAGAGCAACGCGCGTTCGACGCGCGCTGAAGTTTTGCTCGCGCGCCCAATGGTGATGCGCGCGCGTCCGGCGCTGCCCACCGAAACGCGCGATCGCCCGAACGACACGGAAAACAGCTCCGAAGCCGTGGCGAGCCGCGTCGCCGCGCTGATTCACGCGAGCACGATTGGTGGCCCAGAAGGCCCGGGCGTCGGCGGTGAACCCGTGGGCGGCCAACCCGGTCGCGGCGGCGACGAAGGCATCGGCTCGCGCGCCGCGCCGAGCGGCTTCGGCCCAGGTCCGGACGCGTCGAACGATCCGGGCGTGCGCGGCTACGTCGCTGGCGTGCAGCGCCGGATCGACGATCAGCTAAAACGCGCATTCCCGGATTGGGCGATCGAAGCCGGCAAGAGCGGTCGCGTCATCTTTGAGTTCGCGCTACTTGCGGACGGCCGCGTCGAGCGCGTGCGCTTGCTCCGCCCGAGCGGCATCGAAGAGTACGACGGCAACGTGATCGCGGGCATGCGTCGCATCCCGTCCTTTGGCCCATTGCCCAAAGTCCTCGGTAACCGCCTACTCATCACGATGAGCTACGACACGCTGAACCGCATCGTCGGTCGCGACGGCCCCGGCCCCGGCGGCTACGGCGCGCACCGAACCCCATAAAATATCAGGCAAATCCTGCCCGCGGGCTTGACAGGCCCCGGGCCCCGAAGGGTAGATTCCCGGCCCTTCAAGCCGAAGTAGCTCAGCTGGTTAGAGCACGCGCTTCATAAGCGCGCTGTCGGCGGTTCAAGTCCGCCCTTCGGCACTCAGTAAAATGGCTCGATCGTGCGTCGACGAACCAACCCGAAAATCGCTGCGGGTACTTCAGCGGCTACCTCGTTTCGAGTTTTAGTGCGCGCGTGCCTCGCGCTTCGTCTTGACCCGCGCGAATGGCGAGCGCGTCCGTGACACGGCGCAATCGGCTGGCCGCGCGCTTCGCTTCCGCGCGTCGCATCCAGCCCGGTGCTCTTCGCCGCGCTGTTGCCCAAGTAGTTCGAACTCGCACACTGTAGGCGCCGCGTCCCGCACGAAAATCGAGCTAAACTCACTGGCGGCGCGCTGCGACCAAGCAGCGAGCGCTCGAAAGCTCGCATTTGAGCAGGCTCATTAACAAACAGCCAAATGGCTGGAAACGAGCGCTATTGTAATGCGTGATTCGCGTCTTTACGGTGATCGCTTTTGGACCGACGCGACATGTTTGAACCAAAATCCTTTGTCGGAGGCACTCATGCGCGTCACGATCGACTCCCTGAATCCGCGTTTTCGCTCGCTGCGGAGCTCGATACGGCTTGCAAGCTGTGTCGCCCTGCCATTCGCTCTGCTGCTCGCAGGCTGCGGTGGCAATAAGGACAACTCGAAGGTCGAGGGTGGCGGCGCATCGAGCTCAAGCTCGACCGGCGGCAGCGTGAACATCATCGTGCCCAACGGAAACGGCGGCTCCGCCAACGGTACGGGTTCGGGCGGAGCGGGCAGCACGCCCGGGCCGTACATGCTCCCGGCAGGCTTCACGCCGCAAATGTTCGGCGGCTACATGACTGGCCCAGCACTCACCGACTCGAATGGCTCGGCGGGGAGTGCCGGCACCGGTTCGGGCGGCGACTCGAGCTCGGGCTGCGGGGCGCAGATCCTGGGTGTCGTGCGGGACTTCAAAGGCATGAATGAACCGGACGGTCACCCCGACTTCGAACACTTCTCCGGTAACGACGCCTCAGTCGGGATCGTGAAAGCGGATCTCGGCTCGGATCAGAAGCCGGTCTATGCCCAAGCCGACGGCGGCCCGTTCACGGACCCCGCGAACGGCCAGCAAACCACGAGCAAGGCGGACTTCGATCAGTGGTACCGAAACACCGCGAACGTGAACAAGCCGTACATCGTGTACCTGTACTTTCAACCGAACAGCGGCGTGCTCACGTTCGAGAGCACCGCGTTCTTCCCGATCGACAACGTCGGCTGGGGTAACACCTGCGCCGAGCCGGACGCAACGTGCAAGAAGCAAGATCATAACTTCGGCTTCACTACCGAAGTGCACACGCGCTTCACGTACATGGGCGGTGAGACCTTCGCGTTCACTGGCGACGACGATCTGTGGGTCTTCATCAACAACAAGCTTGCGATCGATCTCGGCGGCCTGCACCCGAAGACCAGCAAGAGCATTTCGCTCGACGATGAGGCGGCGAGCCTCGGCATCGCGAAGGGGCAGACTTACTCGCTCGATCTGTTCCACGCCGAGCGCCACACGACGGCTTCCAACTTCCGCGTCGACACGAATCTCGAGTTTACGAATTGCGGCACGATCGTGCCCGACGTGCCGGTGAAATAGCGCCGGCCTGCGCTTGCCCGCGGGGATGAGCGCCCACGCCCCCACAAAAACAAGAGTGCCTCCCGTCCAAGAGAGGCACTCTGTGCGGCTTCCGGCTCAGTTGTTGCCGAACAAATCCTGGATCTTCGAATCGAGCGCGATCGCGATCTTGTACAAGCTCGAGATGGACGGGCTCGATTCGGCGCGCTCGATTTGTGAGAGCAACGAAATACTGAGCCCGGTGCGCCGGCTCATTTGCTTGAGCGTGAGCTCTTTCTCTTTGCGCATCGTGCGAATCGTATCGCCGATGATCTTGTGCAGTTGCTCTTCGGGCGTGCGCGCAAGCCCCTTCTTCTTCATCACGCGCGAGAGCACTTCGCGGAATTCGTCCACGTTGAACGGCTTCTTGATGTAGTCGACCGCGTCGAGCTTCATCGAGGCGACCGCCGAATCGAGGTTCGGGTGCGCCGTGAAAATGATGACCGCGATGTCGCTGTCGATCGCACGGATCTTCTTCAGCACCTCGATGCCGTCCATCTTCGGCATCATCAGGTCGAGGATCATCACGTGATAGTCGCCCTGACGCACTTCGTCTTCGACCAAGGTCGGGTCGCCGAGAGTTTTGACGATGAAGCCATCCTTCTCGAGGAGTGATTGCATGAAGTCGCGGATCTCTTTGTCATCGTCGACGATCAGGATTCGGACGCTCGGTACTTCGATGGGCAAGGCTCGCTCCTCTTGTCTGTGTCCCCGGAGGGGGTTGCAGTGACACTACAATAGCAAGCTGTTTACCACGTTACTAGATTTTTGTTTTGCTCAGATCCCGCGGATCTAAGGCCGATTTTCCCACGAATATTCAGCGCTTGGGTTTGAAGGGTCAGGGCTCGACGCCCCAAATCAAAACGCCACCTCGGTAGATCGTGAGGTGCTCGCTGCTCACAAAGTCAGAGTTCGTAACGAACGAGTAGTCATTCGTCTGCGTGAAGCTCGGGTAGTTCGCAATGTAGAATGCGTCGTGGATCTCGACCGCGTCACCCGCGGCGAGTGTCGGCGCGCTCGCGACGAACGAGAGCTGCATGTAGCGATCGGCGGTGCTCGTCTTCGGGGTCGCGTCGGCGAACACGGTCGGCGCCAGCACCGGGCAATCGCCGATGCTGACCCAATAACAATTGAACGCTTCGGTTCCGCTCGGCTCTTTCGAATAGTAGTAGCGCGCCGTCAACGCTGTCAGCGGCACGGCGCTCTTGCTGTCGTTGACCAAACGAATGAACGGGTGCGGCGAGGTCGTCACGGATTCGGGATCATTCGCCGCGACTTCCGCGTGCATCATCGG
>DASYCL010000383.1:0-2637 GCA_036500245.1 Polyangiaceae bacterium
CGGCAGCGCTGAAGCGCCGTTCGAGCCCGGCGCGCACGTGCTTGAAATAGTCGTAGCCCGCGAGGTGCCCAAAGCCGAACATGCCGGGCACGAAGTAAACGTGATGCACTGGTTCGGACGGCACTCGTCGTTGCTAGTCGCTAGTCGCCGAACTCGACGTTCGCGCTCTGCTCGAAGTCGAAGCGTACTTCACCGGCATCCACGCTGCCGGAGGTGAACGTTTCGCGGTGCATGCGGTGCAAGGAAAGCTCGCCCGAGCCGCTGCCGCTGAATGCGGAGGCGGGTACGCTGCCCGCGCCTGCGTCGTCACGGAACGTGCAACGCGTGCTGCTTCCGTCTTGAGTCGCGAGCTCGACGTAGACGAGATCGCCCGAAAGCCCGCGGGCCCAGCTGAGCGCAATTGCCGCGTGCGGCGAGACTTGCGACAGCTCGGCGAGCGGCGTGGAATTCACGCTCACGGCGCTGAGCAGAGCCGGCGCGCTCGCGTTGACATTGAACGGCTTGAGCACGCCGCCGGAGGTGCTGAGCGCGTAGCTCGTATCCGCGGGCAGTGGGTCGGCCGCGCGATCGCGTGTGGTGTAGACGACGCCCGCGATCAAATCCGTGACCGCGGGGAATGCGCGCGTGGCGAGCGCGGCACTCGTGCTCGCGGTGCGCAGTGTGACTTCGCCTGCATCCAAAAACTCGACGCGACCGAGCGAGCTCAAGGGCAGACTCGGTTCGCGATCGCGATTCTGCTCCGCGCATTGGCCGACTGAGGGCAAATCCAACCCAAAACCCGCGAGGTGCATGACCGCGTTCGCGTCGACTTCAGGCGGCGTGCGCACGAAGCCGGCAAACGCCGTTGCACGCGGGACCTCGCCTGAGTTCTCGGTCTGGGTGCGCTCGATGGTGATCAGGCCGTGCGTGCTGCCGGTGACGGAGTCCGAATTGTAGTCGGCGGGCGTGACCGAGCAGCCGAGGGCCACGGCCGAAAGTAAGAACGCCGGAACGAGGCCGACGATTCCTGGCGCGGCTGTCGCGCGTGACTGCCGAGGGGCGAGCAACACCCCCGAAGGGTAGCATCGCTCGCCCGGATTCAAGCAGCAGTTTCGTGCCGTTTCCGCTGCGCGACCGGCGGGCTTCGCCAAGCCCTTCGATAAATGCTCAGAATTTGGCGATCAACGCGCCGGCCGGACGCAGCGACCAGCCCGAGATCGCCGCGTCATCGTGTGCGGCGGGCGCGCCGCGATCCATTGTGCCGGTAACGTGCGCGTAGTCGAGCTCGAGCTCAGCGGCGGCGTAGATCGGCGCGACCCCGACGGCCAAGCCGACGATCGGACCCGCGCTGAAGCGTGACGCGCCGAGATCGAAATCGCCGTTCGAGTCGAGCGCGACTTTGCCGGACCAATGGTCGTACGCGCCGCGCAGCCCGGCCCAGACAGAAATCAAATCGGCGTCCGTGCGGTAGCCAAAGAGCAGCGGCAGATCGAGTCCGTAACCGTTGACGCGATCGAGATCGCTGCCCGGTAGCTCGAGCGCGCTCGATCCGAAGCCGCGCGCGCTCAGGCCGAGTCCCGCTGAAAACGCGGTCGAGCCGAAATCGAAGGCGTGTCGCGCGTCCGCGCGCGCGGCCGAGCCGGTGAAGCTCAACCCCGCTTCGTTCGAGCCAACGATGCCGACGCGCGCCGAGGCCCACGGCGCGAGCGCCGGTCCCTCGGCGAGCGCGACGAGCACGCCTCGCGCGTAGCGCGGATCGGCGGGCGGCGCGGCCACGTCAATGCGATCGCGTGCAAAGTCGAGCGAAGAGCGCTCGGTACCGAGCACGAGTCGATCGCTCATCCCGGCGCCGAACGAGGTTTGCCCACTCGGCAGCGCGTGGACCGGATGAAGCAATGGACTACCGCCGCCGCACCCGCCGAGCGCGAGCGCGAGCGCGACTCCGGGCACGAAGAGACGCCGCACGAGAGCTACTTGCGAAAGCGCGACGGGAAGCTGTTGTCTGCGGCGCGCTGCTGCAGCTCTTCGTCGTTCTGATGTAGTGCGATCGCGCGCCCGATCAAAACCTGCTCGCTCTCGACGTGCTTCGGATCCGGCAAGCAGCACTCCACGGGGCAGACCGCCTGACATGCCTCGTGATCGTCGAAGCCGACGCACTCGGTGCACAGATCGGGATCGATCACGTAGATCGAGTCGCCCTCGGAGATGGCGTCATTCGGGCACTCTGGCTCGCACGCTCCGCAGTTGATGCAATCGTCGGTAATGAAAGTCGCCATGCCCGTTTTCGCGCTCGCGTTTGTGAGGGTTTTTATCGGCGCTTGCCCGAACTTACGAATGGCCTAGCGCGGCTGTCAACTTCGAGTAGAGTCCGGCCGCCTCGATGCTTAGCCGCGATCATAGCGCTTTTTTCGGCAACCGCGTGCCAGCGCTGCGTACGTTCCTCGGTTTGATTGGGCTTCTGTTTGCCGTAGGCTGCACGCCGAAAATTGGCGACCAATGCACGGTCTCGACCGACTGCTCGACTCAGGGTGACCGGATCTGCGACATCACCGAGCCAGGCGGTTACTGCACCGTCTTCAACTGCGAGCCGGATGATTGCCCTGATGACGCCTTGTGCGTGAATTTCGGCACCACGCTCAGCGTCGGCGATCCGGGCGA
>DASYCL010000384.1:0-1885 GCA_036500245.1 Polyangiaceae bacterium
TGGCGATCATCGGCGGGGCGATCACGGCGCTCGCCTCGCCCGCGCGCGCCTGGGTCACACGCATGCCGGGCGCGATCACGCGCATCGAGACCGTGATGAAGGATCTGCGCCGTCCGTTCCAGGTGGCGACCGAGGCGACGCGCGAACTCGGCAAGATCACGCAGATGGACGAATCCAGTCCGGTCCGCGTCGTCGACAGCGGGCCAAGCCCGTTCGCCGCGGCATTGAGCGCCGCGCCGGCCGTGCTCGCCGGCATCGTCATCACGATCGTGCTGACGTTCCTGTTTCTGCTGCACGGCGACGAGCTCTTGCGAAAGTTCGTCACGCTGGCGCCGCACCTTCGCGCCAAACGCGACCTCGTCGAAGCGACGCGCACGGCGCAGAGCGAGATCTCGATGTACGTCATCACGATCACGCTGATCAACGCCGGCCTCGGCCTCGCGACCGCGCTCGCACTCTGGCTCCTCCATGTGCGCGACCCGCTGCTCTGGGGCGGTGTCGCGGCGCTCCTCAACTACGCGCCGTTCATCGGACCGATGGTGACGTCGGTTGCGCTGCTCGTCGTCGGGTTCAGCGAGGCGGCGGCGCCGGCGCTCGCGTTCGCGCCGGCGGCGGCGTTTCTCGGGCTGCATCTGCTCGAGGGGCAGTTGCTGACGCCGCATCTCGTCGGGCGACGGCTCGCGCTCGATCCGGTGATGGTGTTTATCGCGATGCTCGTGCTTGGGTGGATGTGGGGTGTTGCGGGGTTCCTGCTCGCGGTGCCGTTGCTGACCTGCGCGAAGATCATCGCGGAGCGGATCGAGGGCGGCGAGGGGATGGTGATAGTGCTCTCGCGGCACGTGTAGGCCCGGGCAAACAGGCAACGTCGGGCGGCACGGATGAGCGCCCTGGCGATCGGGCGCGCGAGCGGGAAATCGAGGGGTGTTGCGGGAAGGAAATTCTCTCCCTGCGCTGGGCATACCGCAGGGAGAGTAATTCGAACTTCAGATCACTTGATACAACTGTCTTGCTTTGACTTGCTGTGTTGCGTGTACGTATTGCCTTGTTTCTGTCCCGAACCAGCCGACCGCTCCGGTCCGTTTTGCCGTTGCCTTGAGTTTCAGTGACCGGCTGACTCCTCCGGCCCTTTGCCAAGTAGAGCCGGCTGCGAACTTCGCTGCCGGCTCGAAGACATTAAGTCTTCTTACTTCTTCTTGGCGCGACGTGCAGTCTTCTTCTTTGCAGCGCCCGTCTTGCGCGCCGTGGAGGTCTTGGCCCGTGCGGTCTTACGCTTGGCCGTTTTCTTCGCACCTTTCTTTGCAGCTTTCTTCATAGCCATATCGCGTCTTAGCTCCTCGTCAGTTGGCAGTGGTTGCCCAGTAAAAGCGTGAAGGAATGCTTCGCACAGCAGATCGCTGTTGGTGGCGTGGCGCAGGTTCGCAACCTGGCGGCGGGTCCGTTCGTCGGACAAAAGCTTGAGAATATGAAAAGGAACCGACACCGTAATCTTCTTCACCGACCCGGCCTTGGTGCCGTGTTCGACATAGGGGGCGACGAAGCGCGTTGCGGTCATGTTTCCTTAATTCTGTTGTCACGCCGACGCGGAAGCTATTACTGTCGAAACCGCGTGTCAACAATTTTCTGATGGGAAACAAGCAGTTCCCTAACGGGCATGATGGCACGCGAGCACCGTCCGAACGCCTCGCATCGCGCGATTTTTCGCAAATGAATGGACGTCTAAACCTCTAGACGCTGTTCGCACTGGACGGCCAAACGAAAAACGCACGAAGCCTTGAAACCCAATGCTGGCGCGGGTTCCAAGGCTTCGATGCGTTTCTGTTTCGCGCACGCGCGTGTTCGAGCGACGTTGACGCCGCGCAACTCGGAATTTTTCCGTGCAACGTGT
>DASYCL010000385.1:0-2790 GCA_036500245.1 Polyangiaceae bacterium
GCTCGAGCGGGGGCGAAAAGCCGCGCCGCACCGGTTGTTCGACCGCGGGCTGAGCGGGCGAGACGAAGCGTCGCGCAGCTTCCGGTCGCGCCGGCGCGCTCGTGAACGCGGTCTGCGCCACGGAAGACGCGAACGTCGTGCTCGGCGTTGCGGGTGCGCCGAGCATCGAGGCCGCGGCCGAGTTCGAGCTCGCGCTCGTATCGAACTGATTGGGAATGAACAGCACGGCGAGCCCGACGTACACGATCGAGCCCGCGGTCAGCGCGACACACGGCGCCCAGCGCCATTCGAAAAAGTCCGTGAGGATCTGCGGTGCTCGCATGACTCAGGTCCTTCCGCGGAAACTCTGCCCCGAACGCGCTAAGAATACACGCGAGTTTGCCGATGTCACGTGAGTCGACTTGGCGAATTCACGCAACTGTCCCGAAACACCACAACCGGTGTCACGTTTCGCGATATTTATCGTCAACCGCCGGAAAATTCGTCTTCGGCTTCCGCGCCTGGCGGCGTGGCATCGTCGCGATCGAGCAGATAATTCTCGGGCAAACTCACGGCTTGCGTGCCCGAGCCTTTGCCGCGCGGCACGCGCATGGCGTTCGCCGGAAATGGCTGCTCTCCGTCGACATTGCCGAGCGCGCTTTGCAAATCCGCGAGCGTGGCGATTTGCATGAGCTTCGCGCGCAGCTCGGCCGAACCCCGAAAGCCCTTCGTGTACCAGGTCGAATGGCGACGAAATGAGCGCATCGCCATGCGTTCGCCGAACCAGCTGGTGAGCAGTGCAGCGTGTTCGAGCATGATCTCACGCACCACGCCGAGCGTCGGCGGATTGTCCGGCTCGTGACCGTCGAACACGCGGGCCAAGTCGCGAAATAGCCAGGGCCGCCCGAGACACCCGCGCCCGACGATCACGCCGTCGCAGCCGGTGCTGCGCATCATGCGCAAGGCGTCTTCGGCTTCCCAAATGTCGCCGTTGCCGAGCACTGGGATCGAACGCACTGCGCGCTTCAGTTCGGCGATCGCTTCCCAGCGCGCTTCGCCGTCGTAAAGCTGGGCTGCGGTGCGCGCGTGCAAGCCGACCGCGCGGCAACCTTCGCCTTCACCGACGCGCCCGGCGTCGAGAAAGGTCAGCAAATCGTCGTGAATGCCCAAGCGAAACTTGATCGTGACCGGTACGTTTTCGGCGTTTTTCACGGCCGCGCGCACGAGCGCCGCGAGCAGCTTCGGCTTCACCGGGATCGCCGCGCCGCCGCCCTTGCTCGTGACTTTGCGCACCGGGCAACCGAAATTCATGTCGATGTGATCGACGCGTCCTTCGCCGATCAATCGCTTCGTCGCTTCACCGACGTAATACGGATCGACGCCGTAGAGCTGCAAGCTACGCGGTGTCTCTTCCGGTCCGAAGTCGGCGAGGCGCAGCGTCTTTTGGTTACCTTCGACCAGGGGGCGCGCCGTGATCATCTCGCTCACGTAAAGCCCTGCGCCGAAGCGGCGGCAGAGCGAGCGAAATGGATAGTTCGTGACGCCGGCCATCGGCGCGAGCACCACCGGCGGCCAGACTTTGATCGGTCCGATCTCGATCGCCGCAAATTCGCCGGCGCGCGCGGGCGGCACGTCGCGGTTCAAATCGCTTTTGTAAACGGCGTCCATGGTTCGACCGTCACGGCTTGTCGAAAGGGAGTTTGGCTCGCGCTTGTTTGTGGCGCCAAACACGCCACTGTGTGCTCGTGGTGGGGGCCGAGACGTCGTCGCACGCGGGCGGCGCGTCCGCGCCGATCAGGCGGCGCGGATTGGTCTCGCTGTTCGCGAGCAAAATACGCTCGTGCTCGTCGAGGAAATAAGCGAAGTCGAGCCCGCGCCCGGCTTCGGACGGCCAAGCGTAAGCGTAAAACGAGCGCTCGGCGCGTTCGTCGTCGACCGCGTCGCTCGGGTTCGCCGTGAAGCCGCCGCCTTTTTTCGGCAAGCACACGATAACGAAGTAGCCACCGACATCCGCCGCGGGTCCGAGCTTCGTGTTGACGAGTTTCGGAAAGCTCTCGAGCACTGGCGTGGTCATCGGCGCGCCGCCGCGCAGCCCGATTTCACCGGTCATTTCACCCAAAAATTCCGCCGAACCGACGCGATCGCCGTCGGGATCGACGAACGCATTGCGGCGCAGCGCGTCTTCGGCGAACAAGATTTCGCGCAGTCTTGAGACCACGCGCTGCTCGGTCGCGCTGGTGCCGCCTTCGACCATGCCGGGCACGGCTTCGCGCACCAGGAAGCGGAACGTGCCGAACATCGCGCAGGCACCGGCGGCGACCAGCGCGAGCTTCAACGCGAGCACCGGGCGCTTTGGTTCCGCCGGCAGCGACACGTAGCCGAGCAGCACGCCAACCGCGGCGAACAACGCGAGCTTCGTCACCACGATGGAAATCACGGCGACCGCGCTGAGCAGCGCCACACGCACGAGCACCGAGCGCGACAATTCGTGCGTCGCGGATTCGCGTGAGGCAGGCTCGCTGAGTGGCGCCGGAGTCGTCATGTGGCGAGGCGCGTCGTAGCACCGCGGGCCATGACGCTCTAGGCAAACCCCAAACAAGACTGGGCAGTCAGCCATCTTTGTGATGTTTGGGCGCTGCGCGCGCATCGCGCTTGGCCGCTCGCGCCACCAGCGACGCGACGGGCGCCTTGTATGTCTCGCGTGGTGAGGCAAGGGGCGGTGAAGGCAGCCTCTGGAAGCGGCGGGGTTGAGTGCGGGGCCGGGTTGAAGGAAAAACAGACTATGCCGCGGCAGCCCGAAGGCGCCCAGGT
>DASYCL010000386.1:0-5378 GCA_036500245.1 Polyangiaceae bacterium
GATCGGCAAATTGAGTCTCGGCGCGGGCTTCTTCACGCCCTTCGGCGGCTCGGTCAGCTGGAACAAGCGCGCGGAATTCGCGAACTCGCGCTACCCCGGCATCGTCGACGGCGTGCAGCGCTTTCAATCGATCGAAGGCGACATCGTGACGAGCCAATTTACGGTCGCCGGCGCGCTGCGCGTCGCGGGCACCGGGCTCAGTTTCGGCCTCAGCGCCAGCGTATTGCGCTCGTGGATCGACGATGTTCGCGGCTGGAGCAACGGCGGCAACGACGTCGTGACCGAAGGCCGCTCACTGCTCCAAGTGAGTGGCTATTCGTTCGGCTTCGGACTCGGCGCGCTGTACGAAGCCATGCCGAACGCGCTTTGGCTCGGCTTGTCCTATCAATCGCGCCCGAACGTGAGCGGTGGCATGCGCCTGCACGGCTCGCTCGACAACGACATCGGCGGCCCGAGCAGCGCCCACGTCGACATGCTCTACGATTTGCCCGACGTGATCCGCTGGGGCGCGCGCTATCGCCCCGCGCCAAACCTCGAACTTCGCGCATTCGGCGACTACACGCGCTACTCCGCCTTCAAAAACCAATGCGTCGTCAAAGCCGGCACCGACTGCACGCTCGGCCCGAACGGCGCGGAGGTGATGGGCGGCCAAGTGCTACAAAACGTGCCACGCGACTACCACGACAGCATCGGCATCCGTCTCGGCGCCAGCATTTGGACGAGCGCGAGCTTCGAATTTTTCTCGGGCATGGGCTTCGAATCGAGCGCCGTACCGGACCAGACATTCGATCCCGGATTGCCGGATTTTGCCGGCTTTTCCTTCGCGCTGGGTGGCCGACTGGCGCTCACGAAAAAGATTCACGTCGCGCTCTCCTACACGCAATTCGTCTACATCCCGCGCGACGTGCACGACGAGCTTGCACAATTCGCATCACCCAGCCAATCGCCGGACGCGAGCGGGCACTACACGCAGCAAGTCGGCGTCGGCGATGCGAATATCGATGTCGCGTTTTGAGGGCTGGGCGCGCTTTTGTTTGGAGATGAGCCGCCGCGCTTTCTTTTGCGGATTGAGGCTTGCGCGGTGAACGCGAGTTGCGCGCCGGGTTTTCGACTGCGCTAGAGAATCCGCGAGTCTAGGTTCGCGCACGTTACAGAGGTGCCCCTCCAAAAATTGCAAAGCGCGTCAGGCTGCGCCGCAGCATTTTTTGAATTTCTTGCCGGAGCCGCAGGCGCATGGGTCGTTGCGAGATCGCTCGGCAGTTCCTGAGCGATGCGTTCGTAGGCCCCGACCAGATCCGCGAAGCCGATCATGCCGAATGGGCTGTCCCAGGTCGGTTCGAATGTTTCGAGTGCGCGGCGCCGTGAAATGCTCGCTCGGCTGCTCGACACGACGCTTCGGGATCGCATCTTGCGTCGCAGCGCGGGACGCGACACTGAGTGGTTGTTTTAAATATCGATTGTACAAGAAATGATAAATATTTCTCTGCAACGTCTTACCACTTCGCGCATACGCGCCGGGCTGGAGCCCTTCCTGAATGAGCATCGCGGTGTTCGCTGCGATGCGCTCGTCGAAGTGTCACGCGGTTAACGCTTCACAAACCGGTTTCGCTCTGCGATAAAGCTGGCGAACGCGCGGGTGTGATGCGCGGTCGGGCTGGGCGTGGGCTTGCTCAAAATTCACGGAGATCAGGATGCGGCAGTTTTCGGCGGGGATGCGTGCGTTGACGTTGGGTGTGCTGTTCGTTTTCGGGGCGTGCAGCAGCGCGCGCTCTAGCGAGAGCGTCGGCCGTACTTCGCAAGCGGTCACGGATCCGAACACGGCGCGTGTGCTTGGCTTCGAGCAACCCACGAGCGACTGGTCGGGGGCGAACATTGTCGACCAGCAAGGCGACCAGTTCGTCCAGGGTCAGCATTCAGCGGCAGTGACCGTGCTTGCTTCTGGCGGCAAACTCACCAGCATTCCGCTGTCATCGCTCGGTCCGATTTCGTCGACCGCGTCGCTTCAAATACGGCTTCCTTCGTATATCGGCAGCCAAGGCTGGCAAGGCCAAGTTGCGCTTTGGATCGATTCTCCGACAGCGGGAGTGTGGGGTCAGTACGTCGGACCGGCGACGCTCCAGAACGCGCCAACGGGGGTTTTTCAGTCGCTACAATTCAACTTGTCGCCGGCCATTGTCTCGGCGCTCTCGACGCATTCCTATAGCGATCTGACGGTTGCGGTAGAGCTCGACTTCCCGCCGAATCCGAACCCAAATAGCTTCGATCCGTTTTATCTCGACCAACTCGACTTCGGACAGGGCGGTTTGCAAGGCGGCGGCGGTACGTCGAGCGGTGGCGCGGGAGGCGCTTCGGGCGCGGGCGGCTCGAGCGGAGCAGGGACTGGCGGCTCGAGCGGAGCAGGCGGCAATTCCGGCGGCAGCTCCGGCAATGCAGGCAATGGCGGATCCGTCGGCGAAGGCGGTGAAGCCGGCGCCGCTTCGGAGACCGAAAATACGGGGTCGGATGCGCCCGCGGATTGCGACGGCGCGGAGTGTTGTCCGGCTGGGTCGACGATCCTGGTGCTCACGCCGAACGCGGATGTGATGTCGAACAGCGACTCGAATCGCTGCATCGTCGCGCTCGACGGCAGCGATACCGTGCAGTCGAGCGCGACGGGTGACACCACGATTACGGGTGGGCCAGGCGACGACACGATTATGGTCGGCACCGGCGATCACAACGTGGTTCGTGGCGGCGCGGGCCAAGATACGATTTTCGCCTCGGGCAACGCCGATACCATTTTCGGTAACGCAGGCGACGACACGATCTTCGGCGGCAACGGCAATAGCTTCATCGTGCCTGGCCCAGGCGCAGACACGGTCACGACGGGCAGCGGCAATGACACGATTGTGATCTACGATCTGTGCGAAGTCAGCCCGGGCGAACACTACGACGCGGGGGATGGCGACGACACGCTGATCACGCCGGTGCCGCTCGCGCAATTGCAGGCGCTCGGTGTCACGGTTTCTAACTTCGAGCACATCGTCGTTCAGCAGAATTCATGCAAATCCGAATGTGTGACGAAGCCTTCGTGCAACGGGCACGGCACTTGTGCCGAGGGGGCCAGTACCGGCCAGGTGAAGTGTCAATGCGATGCGCAATCGGATCCACCGAACTGTAAGCCGCGGCCGACCTGCACTACGAACGGCTCCTGCGCGGGTGGCACGGTCGGTTGTCAGTCGAACAGCGATTGTGTAGCGGGGACGACCTGCTCGGGGCGGACGCCAGACTCCACGACATTCAACGTTTGCGAGATAGGTCGTTGCGCGACGGACCCTGTCGGCACAGGTTGCGGGTTTCCAGGCGCACCCTGTGGCCCGAGTTGCGCGACCAAACCCGTGTGCAGCTCGAACTCGGACTGCGCCGCCGGTTATGTGTGCGGCAACAACAATGGCGTTCGCTACGGGGCTCCTGGTCAAAACGTGTGCGAGTTGCCGGCGTGTCAGACCGCACAGGCGGCGACCGGTTGCGGTACGACCGCGTCCGAGTGCGGTGTCTGCACCTGCACGGGCAGCTGTACCGGTAAGGCGTGCGGCGCCGACGACGGCTGCGGCAGGACTTGTCCGAGTACGTGCGTCGATCGTGAAGCGGGCTGCACGATCGACAGCGATTTGTAGCGGCGGCTCAGTATGCGTGCTTGGAGCCGGCGGGCGGGTCGGGCTCACCGAAGGAAGCAACGTTTGCTTGCCCGCGGCGTGCCGTGATTCGGTGATTTCGCGCATTCCGTGTGGCGATCTGAATTCGCTGTGCGGCGAATGTCCGACACCTCCGGCGAACGTCTGTGATGGGCTCGCCTGCGGAAAGGATCCGACGTTCGGCGTATCGTGCGGCAGCGACTGCGCCGAGGGCACCACCTGCATCAACAACCAATGCGTGGCAACGCGTCCAGCGGATTCGACCACGATCACGGCGCCGTTCGGTTCGTCGCCCCCCGTCGAGCTCGGGGTCACCTCGCTGCCACCTCAGGTCAGCGACGCCGTTGGTGCCGTGCCGGGTACGTTCGAGGTGACCGATCGCGGCGCCGCACATTATTCGATTCCCATTACCGTTCCCCCCGGGCGCGCTGGGCTCGAGCCGGAGCTCAGTCTCGACTACACGAACACGAAGGAGAACGGCTATCTCGGCGTTGGTTGGAGCGTTTCGGGCCTGAGCGCGATCAGCACTTGCGCAAAGACGATCGCTATCGACGGTTTTGCCCGCCCGATCCTCGACGACGGCTTTGATCCGTATTGTCTCGACGGTCAGCGTTTGGTGCCTATCGATGGCAGCACGTCGGAATTTCGCACCGAGCTCGACTCCATCTCGCGCATCACGCTGAGCGAAGACGTAAAGGGCCCCGGCCTCGGCAATCCACCTGATTTTCAGGGCGCCCGCTTCCCGGCGCAGTTCGAAGTCGACACGCGCGACGGGCGCATTCTCATCTTCGACCCAACGCAATGGCAGTTCTTTTCCGGGACGCGCGTCGTGCGTACGTGGGGTCTAAAGCAGATCATTGATCGGAACGGAAACTCGATCGTCATCAACTACAATTCGTTGCCCTTCGACGCCGCTGACTGCTCCGCGTCTGGCGGCACCGGTGACAGTTGCAACATCGTCGAAGCCGTGCCGCAGAGTATCGAATACGGCATCAACTCGGCGCTCGGCGGCGTCGCGGATCGCGAAGTGCGCTTCCATTATCCGGATGCGGCGCGGTCGGATCCAGCGTTCGGGTTCGGGGAAAACGGAATGCGGTTCCAGCGTACGCGCTTACTGGATCGCCTAGAGACGTACGTCGACGGCAACTTGGTGCGCAGCTATTCGCTATTCTACCAACTGTCGACCGTGACGCACTCGGAACGGATTGCGTCGATTCAAGAGTGTGCCACCGATCCGGCGACAGCAAAGCAAAGCTGCAAGACGCCAACCGCGTTTAGCTATCTCGACGCGCCACCAGCCGGGACGTTTGCACCCGGATTGGGTCACAACGGGCAGACATTCCTCGGTACCCCGCCTGCGGTGTTGGATTGGAATGGCGACGGTGCGGACGACCTCGCGCTATTCGATGGCGAAGTCTTCCTGAGCGACAAGCACGGCGGATTCACCCGGGCGAGCGACGAACCCGGCGCGCTGGGCATCGACGATCGGCCATTTCTCGTGCGCGCCGACTCTCCATTCGACTTCGATCAAGACGGCGACGATGACCTGTTCGACTTCGAGCCGCGTCTGGGAGCGGACGGGAAATTCAGCATGTCGGAGGCGACCTATCGCATCTATCTGGCTCAAACCATCACCGCGTCGGCTCCGGTGGTGCCGTTCCAAGACATCACGATCGAGCTTCCAACACGCCCGATCATCGAAGC
>DASYCL010000387.1:0-5805 GCA_036500245.1 Polyangiaceae bacterium
CCCCACGAAAAAACGCTGATTTTGCCCAACGAAGACACCGTAGCGGGCATCGCGCGGCTCGCGCTCGAGCTCGATGGTTCGCTGCTCGCAGTGCAAGGTCCGCCCGGCTCCGGCAAGACCTATCGCGCCGCGGAGATGATCGCGGCGTTGGTGCGCGCCGGAAAGCGCGTCGGAGTTACCTCGAATAGCCATCGCGTGATCAAGAGCGTGCTCCACGCGGTGAGCGCGCGGCTCGAGCGAGCGGGCAGCGTGCTCCACATCGCGGACGACTCTGCGCTCGACGACCGAGAACCCGCGCCGTTCGAGTTCAGCAAAGACTACGTCGCGATTCGACAGCGGCTCGACGCGAACGAGCTCAGCGTCGTCGGCGGCACGAGCTGGGCCTGGGTCACCGACCCGATGCAACGCAGCGTGGACGTGCTGGTCGTGGACGAGGCAGGGCAGATGTCGCTCGCGAACGTACTCGCGGTTTCCGGCGCGGCCGAGAGCTTGGTCTTGTTCGGCGATCCCGCGCAGCTCGACCAGCCCCAAAAAGGCACGCATCCACCGGGTGCCGACGCTTCCGCGCTCGAACACCTGCTCGGTTCGGCGCTGACGATGCCGCCCGAGCTTGGCGTATTTTTGCCGCAAACGCGCCGGCTTTGCCCCAAAATCTGCGAGTTTACCTCGCGCGTTTTCTACGAAGGTCGGCTCGAGGCAATCGCGGGTCTCGCGCGGCAGAGCATCGTCGGGCCGGCTCCGTTCTCGGGCAGTGGGCTTCGCTTCGTGCCGGTCGAACACACCGGCAACACGAGTCAGTCGGATGAAGAAGTGACGCGCGTCGCGGAACTGATTGGGCAATTGTTCCGCGAAAGCGCCGAGTTCGTCGACAAGCGCGGCGAACGTCGCGCGCTCGAACACAAAGACGTGCTCGTGGTCGCGCCGTACAACGCGCAAGTCGGCGCGATCCGCGCGCGTTTGCGGCGTGACGATTTCGCGGGCATCAAGGTCGGCACGGTCGACAAGTTCCAAGGCGCTGAAGCGCCGATCGTGATCTATTCGCTGACGAGCTCGAGTGCGGAAGACGCGCCGCGCGGCATGGAGTTCCTGTACTCGCTCAATCGGCTGAACGTGGCGACGTCGCGCGCGCAGGCGTTGGTCGTTCTAGTTCTGAACCCAAAGCTCGCGAGCGCACGCTGTAGGAGTCCGCGCCAAATGCAGCTCGTCAACGCGCTTTGCGCGTACCTCGAACGAGCAACGCACACCGCGTGAGCACTGAACGATCGCCACCGATTGCCATGGCCGAGCCTCGGCGCTATTCATCCCATCATGGCTGAAACCATCGTTGTTTGTGGGCATGGCCCGGGAATTTCGGATGCGGTTGCGCGGCGCTTCGGCAAAGCGGGGCATCCGGTGGCGATCGTCGCGCGCAACGCAGAGCGCCTGAGCAAGGCGGCGAGCGCGCTCAACCAAGACGGAATCAAGGCGCAGGCCTTCAGTTGCGATTTGGGCAAACCGGAGGCCGTGAAAAAACTGATCGCTGACGTGCGTGCGGCGCTCGGCCCAATCGGTGTGCTGCATTGGAATGCGTACATCCGCGGCGCCGGGGATCTCACAACTTCGAGCGCGGAAGAGCTGAACGCTGTACTCGGAGTTACCGTGCACGGATTGATCGCGGCGGTGCAAGCGAGTCTGCCCGATCTCGAAGCCAAGAAAGGCGCCGTGCTCGTGACTGGCGGCGGCATCTGCTTTTACGAGCCGGGCGTCGACAGTGCCGTCGTTCAATTCAGCGCGGCCGGGCTCGCGATCGGCAAAGCCGCGCAGCACAAGACGGTCGGCATTTTGACGCAGGCGCTGAAGCCGAAGGGCGTCTACGTGGGCGAAGTGGTAGTCTCGGGCTTGGTCAAAGGCACCGCATTCGGTCATGGAAACGCGACGCTCGAGCCGTCCGCGATCGCCGAAAAATTCTGGGATTTGTCGCAAAAGCGCGACGCTGCGACGATCACGTTTTGAGCTGACCTCGCTCGCGTTCGCATGCAAGGCGCGCGCGCGTATCCCGCGCGCGCGCACGGACGGCCAGTGCTTGCTCGCATTTCCGCGCTTGTTCATCGTCGTCACGCGCGCATAGCTCGACCGAGTTCGGTTATAGTGCAGAAGGACGATGGCGAATCCGAAGCGCGAAGCCCGACCGCGCCCGCACCACGAAGGGCACGTCTCGAGCCGCGGCGCTTGGCTGCGCGCCGCGATTTTGGGCGCGGACGACGGCATCGTTTCGATTTCGAGTTTGATGCTCGGCGTGGCCGCGTCCGGCGCGTCGAAGCACGCCGTGCTCGTGGCCGGCGTGGCCGGCATCGCAGCCGGCGCATTGTCGATGGCAGCCGGCGAGTACGTCTCCGTCAGCTCGCAGCGTGACGCGGAAGAAGCCGACATCGATCTCGAAAAGTGGGAACTCGCTGACAACCCTTCCGGCGAATTGCGCGAGCTTGCCTCGATCTACGAAAAGCGCGGGCTCGAACCCGCGCTAGCGCGCAAAGTCGCCGAGCAATTGAGCACCAAAAATCGGCTCGACGCTCACTTGCGGGACGAGCTCGGTTTGACCGAGGGCGGTCGCGCGCGGCCACTGCAAGCCGGGTTGGTCTCCGCCGCGAGTTTTTCTTCGCTGGCGCTGGTGCCGATCTTGGCGCTTTTGATCGCGCCGGAACCAATGCGGATTGTGCTGATTGCTGCGTCCGCGCTCGTCAGTTTGGGCTGCATGGGCGCGCTCGGCGGGCACGTCGCGGGGGCGCCCCGCTTGCGTGCGGCGCTGCGCGTCTTGATCGGCGGCGGCCTGGCCATGGCAGTGAGTGCGTTGGTCGGCCGTCTCTTCGGCGTGGTGCAGGGCTGAGACGATTCGAGCCTTGATCCAGCCGCGGTTCAAACCTCGAATAAGCCGGCCGCGCCCATGCCGCCGCCGATGCACATCGAGACGATGCCCAAGCGCGCGCTACGTCGCCGGAGCTCATACAGCAACGTCGCGGTGAGTTTCGCGCCGGTGCAGCCGAGCGGATGACCGAGCGCGATCGCGCCGCCGTTCACGTTCAGTTTTTCGTCCGGGACGCCAAGCTCGCGCGCACAATACACGGCTTGCGCCGCGAACGCCTCGTTGATCTCGAACAAGTCGATCTCCGAAATCGAGAGCCCGGTTTGCGCGAGCAGCTTGCGAATTGCCGGCACCGGGCCGATGCCCATGATGTCGGGATCCACGCCTGCGACCGCAAATCCACGCAATTTCCCCAGCGCTTTGACGCCGAGCTCAGCCGCCTTCTGGTCCGACAAAAGTACCGCCGCGGCCGCGCCGTCATTCGTGGGCGAGCTGTTTCCGGCGGTGACGCTGCCGTTCATGCTGAACACTGGCCTGAGCTTGGCGAGCACTTCCAGCGTCGTGCCGAGGCGCGGGCACTCGTCCACTTTGAACTCGAGCTCAGAGACTTTACCGCCTTCGAGCAGGCGCGCTTTGACCGGCACGATCTCGTCTTGAAAGCGCCCGGCGGCGATCGCGGCAAGCGCGCGTTCGTGCGAGCGCACGGCGAAGGCGTCTTGCTCGGCGCGCGTGACGTTGAAGCGCTTCGCGACGCGCTCAGCCGTATGCCCCATCGCGATGTACGCTTCGGGGAACTCGTCCATCAACTTCGGGTTGAGGCTTACTTTGTTGCCGCTCATCGGCACCAGCGACATCGATTCGACGCCGCCCGCCACCGCGACATCGACCAGTCCCGTTTGCACGCTGAGCGCCGCGTGCGCGATCGCTTGGAGCCCGCTCGAGCAAAATCGGTTGATTGTCTCGGCCGGCACGGTGTTCGGCCATTTAGCTAAAAATACGGCATTTCGTGCCAGATTCAGGCCCTGTTCGGCTTCCGGCATGGCGCAGCCAAGCACCACGTCTTCGACTTCTTCCGGCTTCAAGCCGGGCACGCGCTTGACCGCTTCGACCATGGCAGCGGCGGCGAGATCTTCGGGACGCGTCGTGCGCAGGGTGCCCTTCAGCGCGCGACCAACCGCCGTACGCACGGCCGATGCAACGATCACATTGAGCGGGAATGCCATCTTCTGTTGCTCCTTCGCCGACTAATTGCGGAGAGGCTTGTTGTTCATCAGCATGTGCTGGATGCGCTCTTGGCTCTTCTGCTCGCCGCACAGCGAGAGGAAGGCTTCGCGTTCCAAATCCAGGAAGTGCTGCTCGGGCAATAGCGTGCCGGCCGCGACCGGGCCGCCGCACAGCACGTGTGCGACCTTGTTTGCGATCAACGCGTCGTGCGCGGAGGCGTAGCTACCTTCGACCATCGCCCAGATGCGCGCGCCGATGGTTTTTTCCGCGTCGTAGCCAGCTGCAGGCAGGAGCGGAGGCAGGGGCGGGCGATAACCCGCGCCGGCGAGCCCGAGTGCGCGCTCCTTGGCTTCGAATAGAAGCCGCCCAAAGTTCAGCGAAATGCCGTCGCTTTGCCGCAGGTATTTGAGCGTTTTGGCTTCTTCGGCGCTGGTCGCCACTTTGGCCATTGCGATGTTGAGCGACGCTTGGCCGATGAACGGCAAGAGATCCACGCCCGACAAGCCGTTCAACTCGTGCGTGTAGCGTTCGACCATGCGCAAACAGCCGCCGCCGGCGGGAATCAACCCGACGCCGACTTCGACCAAGCCCATGTACGTTTCGGCGTGCGCTTGGCAAGCATCGGCGGCCATCGCGACCTCTGCACCACCCCCGAGTGTGTACTGAAACGGCGCGGCGACGACCGGCACCCTTGCATAACGTAAGCGTTGCAGCGACGCTTGCAAGGACGAGACGACCTGCTCGATTTGTCCCCACGCCTTTTGCTGCGCGGCCATCGCGATCAGCATCAAGTTCGCGCCGGCACAGAAGTGCTCGCCCGAATTGCCAATCACGATCGCTTGAAAGGATTTTTCGGCGACCGCCGGTGCCTCGGCGAGCATCGCGATCACGTCGTTGTCGATCGTGTTCAACTTCGAGTGAAACTCGACGCACAGCACGCCGTCGCCGAGGTCGATCAGCGACGCGCCGTGGTTTTTTTTGACCACGCGCGTGGGCTCCGAGCTCAGCGAATCGAGCCGAATTTGCTTAGGATCTTCTGGAATTGCCAGTCCCTGTGCGGTCTTCGGATCGAAGTAGCTCGGCGCCGCTGGGCCGCCGCCGTAGAAGCTCGCGCGGCCCGAGGCCAACATTTTCTCGACCCATTCGGGCACGGCGAGCCCGTCTTGTTTCATCTTCGCGACCGATTCGGCGACGCCGATCGCGTCCCAGGCTTCGAACGGTCCGAGCTCCCAATTGAAGCCCCAGCGCATCGCGCGATCGATGCTCACGATGTCGTCCGCGATTTCACCGAGCCGGCGCGCGCTGTAGACGAGCGTGTTCGAAAGCACGCTCCAAGCGAATTTCCCGGCGACGTCGTCGGCGAACACCAGCTTCTTCAGGCGCTTTTTCGGGTCTTCTTCGTTCTTGATCGCGCCGAGTGAGTCGAAGCGCACTTTCTCTTGCGCGCGGTAGTCCTTGGTTTTCACGTCGTAGACCAACAGATCGCTGCCCGTCTTTTTGTAGAAGCCGGCGGAGCTCTTTCTGCCGAGTCGACCCGCGGCCACGAGATCGCGCACGAATTCCGGGATTTCGAAGGTGCTGCGCGCTTCGTCGCGAGTCAGCGAATCGAAGCAGTTTTTGGCCACGTGCACGAGCGTGTCGATGCCCACCAAATCTCCGGTGCCGAACGCTGCGCTGCTCGGACGGCCCATGGGTTTGCCCGTAATTTTGTCGACCTGTTCGATGCTCAGCCCGGTCTCGAG
>DASYCL010000388.1:0-6608 GCA_036500245.1 Polyangiaceae bacterium
GTTCGAGCAGATGTTCCTCGACGAAGCTTCGCTCGCTTCGCAGATCCGCCACCCGAACGTGGTGGAGATCTCCGATCTCGGCGAGCAAGACGGCGTGCTCTACCTGGCGATGGAGTGGATCGATGGCGTTCCACTCAATCAGCTGATGAAGGCGGCGAAGCCCGCCGGCGGCGTGCCACTCGCGGTCGCCGTGCGCATCGTAATGAACGCAAGCGCGGGTCTCCACGCGGCGCACGAACTTCGGGATGGCAAAGGCCAGCTGATCGGCCTCGTGCACCGCGATGTTTCACCGCAAAACATCTTGGTCACGTACGACGGCGTGTCCAAAGTCGTGGATTTCGGCGTCGCCAAGGCTACGGCCATGGGCGGCGGCGCGACCATGGCCGGCCAGCTCAAAGGCAAAGTGAGCTACATGGCGCCCGAGCAGGTGCGCGGCGAAGCGATCGATCGCCGAGTCGACATCTTCGCGCTCGGGATCGTGCTGTACGCGCTCACCACCGGCAAACACCCGTTCCGGCGCGAAAACGAAGCCGCCACCATGTACACGATCGCGTCGACGGATCCCGTCGTCTCGCCGCGCAAGTTCTTACCCGACTATCCCGCGACTCTCGAAGCGGTGTTGCTCAAGGCACTCGCGAAGAATCCGGCCGAGCGCTACACGACCGCGAGCGAGTTTCTGCGCGCGCTCGATCAGTGTCTGCCCGCGGCCGAGAAAGCGCAGACCGACGAAGACATCGGCATCTTCATCGGCAAACTCTTCGGCAAGAAGCGAGACGAGAGCCGAGCAGCGCTCGCGGAAGCGCTGGCGCTCGCGGACCGGCAAGGCCCGCGCGGCAGCGTGAGCGGCACTGGCTCTCACAACGCGCTCACGCAATCGCAAGTGAGCTCGCTGTCGACGGTCGGCGTCGCAGCGAGTCTAGCGCCGGAAGCTACGTTCACTTCGGTTGGCGCGCCGGAGCGCGCGGTCGCGGCGCGGCGTAAGCGCATGATTTTGTTTTCCGTCGCCGGCGCGGTGCTCTTGGCTTGCGCCGCTGCGATCGTTTTGAAGAAGAGCGACACCAGTGCGAGCGAAGCAACAGCGCCCGCGACGCAACTCACCGCGACCGCGAAGCCGAGCGATTCCGCAGCGCCGATCAACACGATCGAGCCGAGCGCGCCGAAGGTCGATCTGCAGGCATTGCCCGTCGAGAGCTCGACCGCCGACACCACCGCCGCTCCTGCGATTCCGGCTTCACCGAATCACGGCAGTGCCCGTACGGCTCCGGTAACCGCTGCTACGCCGCCCGCGTCGGCGAAGGCGACGCCGAAAGGGACCACGGCGCCGAAGTGGCGCCAGGATCCGGGCTTTTGATTTCGCTCAGAAACGGCCGCGAAGCGAGGCGCCCGCGAGCGCGTTCGGCGCGTCCGGCGTGAATATGAAACCCGCGGTCGCTGCGTCGTGTTTGCGCTGGATCAAAAGTAGCGTTACCGCGGTGCCCACGCCAACGACGCCTACGCCGAGCGCGATCTGCGCGGTCGTGTTGTAGAGCTTGAGGTTGTCGACCTCGCCGCGCGAGTTGGTCGGGCAGCTCTTGCGATCTGGTCCGCACTTGTCTTCGAGATCGCTGAGCGTGCTTTGGCGGAGGCCGAACAAGACTCCTGAGCCGATCAAGCTCGCGACGCCCACCCCACCGATCACGTACGGGATGATTTTTTTGTTTGGTTTCGGGCCAACGTCGGCGCCCTGCGCGCCGCCACCGACGGGCGGTGTTTCGGGTTGTGGCTCCGCGGTGAGCTCGATGTCGACGGTTTTTTGCTCGTTTTCCGCGACCGACACGGTTTGACTGAACGGTTCGTAGCCGGGCGCTTTCGCGTTCACCGAGTGCGGCCCGGGATCGAGCGGCACTGGGACGCCCACCGAGCTTGCACCGAGCGCGACTCCGTCGAGCTCGATCTCTGCCGCGTCAGCGCCGGTGCCGCGCTGGATCAAAAGCTTCGGGATGCTGGCGCGGAGACGAGTGACGGCGGTGTCGACCTCGTTCTTGAAGTCTTCACCGACGCCGTCCGCATCCGCGAGCGCGAGCTCGTAGCCGCCGAGCGCCGTCACCAAACGCCCGAGCTTCTCCTCACAGGAAGCGATATGAAAGCGCACCTGCGGTGTCATGCGCACTTGGCCGACGTCTCGAAATTGTTCGAGCGCTTGCGTGTAGTTTCCCGCTTGTTCGAGCTCGATCGCGCGCTGGAACAAGGCACGCGCCTTCGACAACTCTTTCTTGTCCTGAGCCTCGGCACTGCGCGGATAAAAAGTGGCGGCCGCGAGCGGAAGAGCGAGCGCGGACCAGCGCAAACAAGCAACCAAAAGAACGCGACGAATCATGCGCGGAGTGCTCCGAACGACATATCCACGACATCATACTCACGATTCGCTCGCGAGCGAGAACCTTGTCCCTCGGACATCTTGCGGCCCATGTAGGACATTGGTCCCGTGGAGTTTGGGGCCCCGGCCCCAAACTCATTCTTACATTCATCACATCTCGGAGTTTGGGGCCCCGGCCCCAAACTCATTCTTACATTCATCACATCTCGGTCTCTTCTTTCGCGCCGGAGCGCGCGCGAAAGCTGGCAGCTGAATGCCCGGAAAACAATACAAAGCCAGCGGGCTCGCCGGGCTGATCACGGTTTTCGAATGGTGGCAGGACCCCATGAGAACTGACCGACGCGCTTCGTGATACCCGAAGGGGTGAACAGGCGCCAGTCGCGTCACTAGAAGCGCGGGCGGCCAAGTGTTTGATACGCGTCGGGGCGATCCTCTTACGGTTCTCGAGCTCGAGTCGGGTTGGAAAGCGCCGGATCGACCCGCGCTAGGAGCTCGCCCGGATCGATCACGCTCGGCGCTTCGGCGCGCGGGCGCAAGTAGATCTCGGACTCGCGGTAGCGCCGCACCGCGCGGGTGATGAAGATTTTCGCGACCGCGGCGGATGGCAACGCCAAGAGAATGCCCATGAAGCCAAAAATCTCGCCCCCGACGAACAAGGCAAGCAAAACCCAAACCTCATTGAGGCCCACCGTTTTGCCCACGATGCGCGGCGTGATCACGAAGCTCTCGAACGATTGCACCGCAGCGTAAGCCGCGATCACACCGACCAATTGGCTCGGGTTCCAACCGCCGAGCAGCGACATGCAGAGGCCGGAAACGAGCGCGAAGGCGCTGCCCAGATACGGGATGAAGTTGAGCAGCCCCGCGGCCATGCCGATCGCGATCGCGAGCCGCACGCCGAGCAGCCAATACGCGGAGCCGTAGAGCAAGGCCATGATGGCCATGACCGTGAGTTGCCCGCGGATGAACTGCGTCAGCGCATAATCGACCTCGCGCGCGTAGCGCGTCACGCGCTCGCGATAGCGCGTTGGGATCAGGTCGCGCACGCCGACGGTGATGCGATCGAAGTCGTTGAGCAGGTAAACCGCGAGCACCGGCACGATCAACACCGCGGCGGCCGAGCCGACGACGGTGAGCGTCGCGCCGAGCACGGCGCTCAGCACGCCGCCCGCGGCCGAGCTGGCCGAACTCGCGAGGCTACTCGCGTCGGAGCCGAAGCGCGCGATCCATTCGGTCGTCGAGTGCGGTACGTGGACGCCATGGTGCTCGAGCCACGGCGTCACTCTTTCGAGCGCGGACAACCCCTTGCTCGGCAGTTCCGCGACGACACTCGACACGTCGCTCAGAATTCCGGGCAGCGCGATCGCGACGAATGCGCCGAACACCGCGATCGCTCCGCCGAGCACGATCGCGATGCCGACCGGGCGCGGGAAACGCCAAGTTTCGAAGCGATCGACGATTGGGTCGAGCAAGTAGGCGATCGCGAAGGCGAGAAAAATCGGCGTCAGGATCCCGCGCAGCCAGTACAAAACTGCGGCCGCCAAAACACCGCTCAGCAGGAAGTACAAACCGCGCGGCGGCACGACGATGCGGCGTTCGGTGTTCACGGCCCGACTCTAACCTAGGTTCGTTCGATCCGGGGACAGCCGTTCTCGCCGGGCGTGGGCGCGGTGTTACGCTCGCCGCCATGGCCGCGTCTCCGGAAGCTCACCCGCAAAATTCGAAATCCAGCTGCCAGCAGCGCTTTCTCCACGCGGGTTGGCAGTTCGCGCTCGGCCCTTGGCAAGAGCACGAAGCCAAGCTCGGCTGCTCGACGCTCGAATGGTTGCCCGCACGGGTACCGGGACACGTGCACTCGGATTTGGTCGAGCAAGGCGTGATCGCCGATCCATTCGAGCGCATGAACGAGCTCGGTTGCCAATGGGTCGACGAGCAGGAAGTGAGCTATCGTACGCGCTTCGAGTTTGCTCCAAACGAAGCGCTGCCGCACCGCGTACTGCGTTTCGAGGGGCTCGATACCTTGTGCCGCGTGTTCTTGAACGGCGAACTCATCGCCAAGCACGAGAACATGTTCGTGCCACTCGAAGTGGATCTGACTTCGCGCCTGGCTTCCGGCAAAAATCTGCTGGAAGTATGCTTCGATTCCGCCGTGAAAGTCGGGCGTGAACGACGCGCGGCGTACTTCGCCAAGCACGGCATTCAGAACACGGCGACGCGCTTCGACGAGCGCAGTTTCGTGCGCAAGGCGCAGTACATGTACGGTTGGGATTGGGGCCCGCGCCTGGTCTCGGCCGGGATTTGGCGGCCGCTCAGCTTGCTCGAGTATTCCGCGCGCATCCGCGACGTACACGTGACGCAAGTCCACGCGCCGGACGGCAGCGTGCGCATCAGCGCGAGAACCGAGTCCGACGCGGGCGTGGTGGTGCACCTATTTTCCGGGACGCGCGCCCACTCAGGTGACGGCGAGATCGCGAGGCTCTCTGAGCCCGAGCGGTGGTATCCGCACGGCCTCGGCGGTCAGCCGCTCTACACGCTCACGAGCTACCTCTGCCCAGCGGGATTCGAGATCGCATCTTTGCCGAGCGACGAAGCCGACGCGCATGCGCGATTGCGCGCGGTCATGCTCGACGTTCGCGTGACACAGGTCGGGATCCGCAGCGTGCGTTTGGTGCAAGAGGTAGACGCGCTCGGGCGCTCGTTCGAATTCAAGGTCAACGGCGAGCCTATGTTCGCACTCGGCGCGAACTGGATCCCCGATTCGTCTTTTCCGTCGCGCGTGTCGCGTCGAGCGCTCCGCGAGCGACTCGAAAGCGCCCGCGCAGCAGGCATGAACATGCTGCGAGTTTGGGGCGGCGGGCTGTACGAGAGCGACGATTTCTATCAACTGTGCGATGAGCTCGGGCTGATGGTCTGGCAAGATTTTCCATTCGCTTGCGCGTACTACCCGGACACGGACGAGTACGTCGAGCCACTCCGGGAAGAAGCGCGCGTCAACGTGCGCCGCTTGCGCAATCACCCGAGCCTCGTCCTTTGGTGCGGGAACAACGAAAACCTCACGATGTGGGAGCAAGCTTGGGGCGGCGAAGAAAATCGCCCAGCGCGTTACTTCGGCGAGCACTTTTACGAGCGCATTTTGCCGGAGGTGCTGCGCGAGCACGACCCCGAGCGACCTTACATTCCGACCTCACCTCAAGGCGGAGAAAAGGACGCCAACTCCGGCGGCACCGGCGATCAGCACTACTGGGACGTCTGGCACGGGCGCGGAGATTGGCCATTTTACCGAGATTCGATCGCGCGATTTTCGTCGGAGTACGGCTTTGCTTCGTCCTGCTCGCTACGCGCGTGGGAGCAGGTGTTCGCACCACGGCAGCCGGAGGCCGTGCGCAACAACGAAGTCGAACTCACGCATTTACGCGCCGCGGTGCGCGATCCGATCGTGCGCTGGCACGACAAGACGGCCAAGGGTTACGAGGTATTTCTCTCGTACGTCGCGCTGCACTATCCGGAACCAAAGTCGCTCGAGGACTGGGTCTACTACTCCCAGTTGAACCAGCGTGATGCGCTCCGCTGCGCGCTCGAGCACTACCGGCGCTCGGACTTCTGTCGAGGGTCGTTGATCTGGCAGCTCAACGACTGCTGGCCGGTCCAAAGCTGGGCGCTGATCGACAGCGAAGGCCAGCCTAAATCGGCTTGGTTCGAGCTCCTCCGTTTGCATGCGCCGTGCTTGCTCAGCATCGTGATTGCGGGCGATCACGCCGAGCTTCACGCGAGCCTCGACAACACGCGCGGGCCCTGGTCGAGCTCCGTCTCGCTTTCCGCGCTCTCGCTGCGCGACGGCGGCGAGCTCCGCAGCGTGCACGGCGAAATCGCGCTGAGCAACGGCCAACGGCGAAGCGTGCTCTGCCTACCGCTCGCCAATCTCGAGCCCACTGACACGCTCCTCGTGGCGCGCGCCGGCGATGTCCGCGCGCAAGCGTTGCTCGTCGAACCGAAGCAACTCGAGCTCCCGGCGCCGCAACCGATCGCAGTTTCGCGCGAAACCGAGGGCTTCTTGGCGCTCGCGAGCTCGACCCCGCTGCTCGATTTGATGTTGACGGATAACGACGGAACCGCTGCCTTCCTCGACAATTGCTTGACCTTGCCCTGCCCCGGCGTTGCGCGCGTGCGTTACCGCGGTGACGCACGCGGCCTTGCTGCGCGCTCGCTCGCCGGGCGGCACGACTTGCGGCTCGCGCCCGAACGCCCGATTTGA